>JAIXVY010000199.1 GCA_027482505.1 Opitutaceae bacterium
AGTTGGGAATAAGCGGAGCGTTAGTTTTTGGACACGGAGGGCACGGAGCGCGGACACGGAGTGTGGGGAGGTGGGTGGTGCCTTTGGCGCCAGCCAAGGCGTGGCGTGAGCTGTTGTCTTGGGATGGATTGGTCTCCGTAAACTCTGCGTCGGGTCTCTGTGTTCTCCGTGGAAAAGATCGGATGTTAGTCGAAAATGGCCTCGGGGAGGTAGGCGGTGATGGTGGTGGTGGGGACGTTGACGAGCTGGCTGACCTTCAGGTCGAGCACGACGCTGCAAAGGGTGTAGGCCATCTGGGGCGTCACTCCGAGGCGGTCGACGATGAACTCCATCGCGCGGCGGACGGCGCGTTTGCAGGCCTCGCGCGGGTCGGCGTCGCTCTCGATGAACATATGCCAGGGTTTCGTGGCGTAGCGCGGGGGCGTGAAGCTCTGCGCGGGGAAAATGGCGTAGGGGCCGGCGAGGGTGCGCGTAGGTTTTTTGTGGATACGGAAGGTGTAGGTGGCGTCCATCGGCGCCTCCATGCCGTTGATGCCGACTTCGCCGTCGCCTTGGGCGGCGTGGCAGTCGCCGGTGAGCACGCCGGCGCCGGGGGTGAAGACGGGCAGGAAGAGGCGGGTGCCGGCGGCGAGGTGGCGGACGTCGAGGTTGCCGCCGAAGGGGCCGGGGGCGCGGGTGCGAAATTCGCCGGGCTCGGCGCGCTGCACGCCGATGATGCCGGCGAAGGGGTGCAGATCGAGGGTGACGCCGGGGAAGCTGCGCGTTTGCCCGCCCTCGAGTTTCCAGAGGAAAAGGTGGTGCTCGGGGAACTCGCCGGCGAGGAGGCCGAGGCCGGGGATGAGGCTGGTCCAGGCGAAGCCGTGGTGGGCGTAGGACTCGATGATGATTTCGAGGGTGTCGCCGGGCTCGGCGCCGTCGATGGCGACGGGGCCGGTGAGGGAGTGGATCTTGAGGGGATTGAACTCGGCGGCGAACCGGGCGGCGGTCCAGTCGGGGCGCACTTGGTAGCCCGAGGAATCGGCGCACCGGAAGGTGACGGTGTCCCCGGGGGCGATGGTCAGGCGCGGGGGCGTGGCGTTGTTCCAGCGGTCGCAGAAGGGTTCGGGGCTGAGCGTATGATGCATGAAAGGCGGGTGGGATGTTGGGTTTTAAACACGGAGGGCGCGGAGCTCTGACACGGAGTTTTCGGGAGGTGGGTGGTGACTTTGGGGCCCGCCAAGGCAGGGCGTGGGGAGTGGATGTTTTTAAACTGGATTGGCTCCGTGAGCTCCGTGTCGGGGCTCCGTGTTCTCCGTGGCTAAAAAAGATCGGCAGTTTGGTAGAGCGGGCGGCCGAGGCGGTAGGTGGCGAGGACGTCGTCGGGGGTGACGCGGGTGACGACGCTGGCGACGATGTGGCGGCTGTGGCGGAGGTGGCCCTTGGTGAAGTCGAGGACGACGAAGGTGGCGGGCAGGCCGACCGCGAGCGCGCCGTGATGGTCGCCACCGAGGACGGGGCGGATGTTGCTGGTGGCCATTTTCAGGATGGCGGCGGGATCGGGGGAGAGGGCGTCGGCGAACTGGGACTTGGCGACCTTGTAGGTGAAATCGAGTTCGGCGAGGAGGTTGGGCGAGTTGAGCATGCCGTTGTCGGTGCCGAGGAGGAGGTTCGCGCCGGCGCGGAGGAGGGCGGCGACGGGCGGAAGGGGGAGGCCGAGGTTCGCGTTGGCGCGGGGGTTGATGGCGGCGGTTTTTTCCGAGCGGACGAGGAGGGCGATCTCGTCGGCGTCGGCCACGGTCAGGTGGACGACGAGGTGCGGGTCGTAGAGTTCGAGCGCGCGGGCGAGGTCGCCGCGGCCGGTGGTGGCGAGGGAGAGCTCGCGGTAGCCGGCGTTTTCGAGGCAGTGGATGGCGCGGAGTTTTCCCTTCGACGCGGTGAGGGCGCGAATCTCGGCCCAGGCGGCGTCGGTGAGGTCGTTCATCGTGCTCTCGGAGAAGCCGTCGGCGACGGAGAGCATGCGCTCGAGTTCGGCGCGGTGGGCGGGCGGGAGCGCGTGGCCGGGGCGGTTGGCGCGGAGATCCGCTTCGGCGAAGGGGGATTCGTTGAACTGGTTCAGGATGATCGACTCGACGCCGGTGTTGATCGAGGCGGCGCGGAGGAGCTCGGCGCCGGCGGGGCCCTGCTCGCGGAAGTCGAGGTGGCAGACGGTGCCGGTGCGCGCCATGTAGCGGAGATGGGCCTCGAGGTGGGGGAGGTGGGTGTCGGGCGTGAGCCTGGCGAGTTCGCGGTATTTGTAGCCGGCGGGACGAAAAAACGCCTCTTCAAGAGTCAGGCCGGTGGCGCCGTCGGGCAGGGCGGAGTCGCCCATGTGGGTGTGGCCGTTGTAGAGGCCGGGGATGACGACGCGCGCGCCGGAGTCGATCGTAGTGGCTGGACCGATACAATCGGTCGCGGTGATGGTGTCGGCGGACCAGGCGAAACGGGAGCAATTGAAGGGCGCGAGCTCGGGGCCGAGGAGAACGACGCAGTCGGTGAGTTGGCCGGAGGACGCGGGCATGGGACGGGGAGGGAGGAGCAGGGAGCCGGAACCGCGGATCTAGGTTGCCAGGCGGATGGTCAGCGCCTCGACCGGCGCGGCGGCGCAGGCGGCGCGGAAGGCGGCGAGATCGGCGCAGGCGGAGGCGGGGATGTGGCGGGCGGGCACGGTGAAGGAGAGCTCGGGGCGGTCGAAGGGCCAGGGGTCGACGCGGAAGGCGCCGCCCAGCGGGGTGCAGGCGAGGGTGCGGCGGACGCCGGCGGAGTCGAGATGGGTGTGGCGGACGGGGCGGGGCTGGTCGTAGCCCACGCAGACGAGCAGGGAGAGGTTGTCGCAGAACTGGAGGAATTCGAAGGCGCGGCCGAGCTGGGCGGGAGTGGCGTGGGCGGCGAGGTCGGGCGGGAGCGAGGCGGCGAGCTCGGCCTGGCGGCGGAGCTGGCCGGCGATGAAGTCGGCGTGGAGGGCGCGGTCGGCGGGTTTCAGGGTGCTGAGGTCGGCCTGTTCGGTGAGCAGGTTGACCGTGTGCATGGAGATGAGGATGGCGGCGTAGGGATCGTCCTGCGCGACGGCCTCGGTGGCGGCGCCGCGCACGGCGAGGTAGTCGGCGAGATCGATTTCCTCGAAGGCGGAGTAGCTGCCGACGAGTTCGCGGGTGAAGGCGGAGGGGCGGCCCTCGCGGGTGAGGCAGGGCGCGGCGTCGCGCGCGGCCCAGGCGTCGTCGTGGCGGGCGACGGCGGCGATGACGTGGGGCATCACCCCGGCGGGGGCGGGCGCGGGAAACTGCGCGTTGCCCCAGTGTTCGGCGAAGCGGCCGGCGAGGCGGGCGTGTTCCTGGTGGGCGACGAGGGCGTAGCCGGCGGGGGTTGCGATGCGGATCATGGCGGGTTTCAGCGCATCCAAGCACAGGCGGTGCCAGCAATCGGTGGCGAAAGGCGCCCGGCTGGTGATCCGGGCGCGAAAGGCGGGTTTTTGTAGGGCGCGCGGCCGCGGCGCTTCGTCAGGGCGTCTCGGCGGCCACGGGATTGGTCAGCGTGCCGATGCCTTCGATCTCGATGGCGACGGTGTCGCCGGGGTTGAGGAAACGGGGCGGGGTGAAGGCGGCGCCGACGCCGGAGGGCGTGCCGGTGAGGATGACGGTGCCGGGGAGGAGGGTTTTGCTGGCGCTGAGGAAGGCGATGAGAGTCGGAATGTCGAATATGAGGTCGGCGGTGGTGGACTCCTGGCGCAGTTCGCCGTTCACGCGCGTGCGGATGGCGAGGCGGCCGGGATCGGGAAGCTCGTCGGCGGTGACGAGCACGGGGCCGAGCGGGCAGAAGGTGTCGAAGCCCTTGCCTTGGCAAAACTGGCCGCCGCCCCACTTGAACTGCCAGTCGCGGGCGGAGACGTCGTTGGCGATGGTATAGCCGAGGATGTGGTCGTAGGCGCGTTCGCGGGGGACGTTCCGGGCCGCGCGGCCGATGACGACGGCGAGTTCGCCCTCGTAGTCGACCTCGTGGGAGGCGTTTTGGGAGCGGGGCAGCAGAATGGGGTCGCCGGGGTTTTGCAGGGCGTTCGTGGTTTTCACGAAGATCATGGGGAACTGCGGCAAGGGGCGGCCGACCTCCTCGGCGTGGCTGCGGTAGTTGAGGCCGACGCCGAGGATGTTGGGGGCGGCGACGGGCGCGAGGAGTTTGCCGGGCGTCGCCGGGCGACCGGTCGGGCGGAGGCCGCCGGTCGCGAACGGGTCGCCCTCCAAGGCGAGGGCGGAGCCGTCGGGTTGAAGGGCGGCGTAGACTGGGCCTTGGGGAGATAGGTGGCGGATGATGCGCATGGGTTCGAGGTGAAGTCGCGGTGCGGTATGGCGTCTACCATGATTTGTGCCGCGTTGGCTTGCGAGCCTGCGCGCGCGGGCTTCGTTACGCGGGTTGTTCGTAAACACCATGAAACGCCTCCTCGCCCTCGCGGGCCTCTTCCTCGCCATGTTTTCCTTCTCTTCCGCCAATCCCGTGAACGTGGGCGATCCCGCCCCGGCCGCCGTCGCGCTCTCCGACGCGGGCGCGAAGATAGACCTGGGCGAGGTGTATGCCAAAAACAAATACACCCTGGTCTATTTCTACCCCCGGGCCGACACGCCCGGCTGCACCGCGCAGGGCTGCTCGCTGCGCGACGCCTACGAGAAGCTGGCCGAGAAGGGCGTGGCGATTTTCGGCGTGAGCACCGACTCGGTGAAGGCGCAGGCGGACTTCAAGGCGAAATATAACCTGCCGTTCACGCTGCTGGCTGACACGGAGAAGGCCGTCCTCAAGGCTTTCGGCGTGGGTTCGCTCTTCGGGTTTTCGAGCCGCCAGGCCTACCTGATCCACGAGGGCAAGGTGGTCTACGCCGACCACAAGGGCACGACCAAGCAGCAGGCCGACGACATCCTCGCCTTCCTCGCCGGCACGGGGCCGGCCTCGAAGAACTGAGCGCCGGTCCGGTCGAGGCGACGCGTTTTTAGTCCGGTTTCTTTTCCGCCCCGCGCGATTTCGCGCGGGGCTTTTTCATGCCTCGGTGTCGCAACGGAGGACGGAGAGGGCGAAGGCCGCGGCGGTGTCGCAGCGCAGGACGAGCGGGCCGAGGCTGGCGGGAGTCCAGCCGGCGGCGAGCGCCGCGCCGACCTCCTCCGCGGTCAGGTCGCCCTCGGGGCCGATCAGCCAGGCGGCGGAGCGTGGCGGGCGGCCGTCGTGCGCGGCGCGAAAGTCGGCGAGCACGTCGCGCAGCGGCCGCGCTCCGGGATGCAGGCTGGCCACGAGTCTCAACTCGGCCTCGCGGACCTGCGGCCGGTCGAGAAACACGTCCACGGCGAGCACGGGGGCGATGTCGGGCAGGAAGGGGTTGCCGCACTGCTTGGCGGCCTCGATCGCGGTGGTGCGCCACTTCTCGATTTTTTTATCCGCCCGGTCGGCCTCCAGACGCACTTCGCTGCGCGAGGTGGCCAGGGGCACGATGGAGGCTGCGCCCAGTTCGGTGGCCTGGCGGACGATTTCCTCCATCACGCCGCCCTTGGGCAGGCCTTGGCCGAGGATAAGCGCGCAGGGGAGGGGAGGGCGGGTGGCGGAGGACTCGATGCGGAGAATGGCGGACTTCTTGGCCTCCACGCGCTCGAGGCGACAGATCCATTCCGCGCCTTGGCCGTCGAAAGCCACGACCGCGTCGCCCGGGCGGGCGCGGTTCACGTTTACCAAATGATGCGTTTCCGCCTGCGGCAGGACGATTTCCGTGGAATTACCCCCGGTTCTTGTCGGCCGGGTGGCGGGGGGCAGATAAACGCGGAAGTCGGGCATGGCGGGCGGCGTGTGGAAACAAACGCGCCGCGCGGGACGTCGCCAACCCTCAAAAAGAGGAGAGGCGGCCTCCGGTAACCACCCGGGGGCCGCCTCTGCCAGCAAACCAAGCAACCAAGCAAACAACTGATGACGCAGAGATAGACCGGCGGGGCCGGAAAACATTCAAAGTTCGGAAAAGATTTTTTTCGGCGAGGCGGAGAACGGAAATAGTTGTTCGGGAAAGGTCGTCCGCTCCCGGCCATCCGGAAAGCGGGTTTGAGGTTTACACCGGTCGCAGATCGCTTTGCCTAGGTTTGCTTTCGCGATCCAAGCCCGGGTGGCGGAATTGGCAGACGCAGTAGACTCAAAATCTTCCGACGAAAGTCTTGTGGGTTCGACCCCCACCCCGGGCACTTATGCTATTGGTATATAGAGACTTGGATTTTAATTCGGCTTCCCATCCATTTTCCAGGATTAATTGTGGGGTTATCTGGCGCGCGGCATGCGCGTTTTTGCCAATGGTAGATGGGGTCGGCAGATATGGCAGACGCTGACCTCCTCCCACACGGGTTTCACCTGAACCGCGTCCTGTTTTCGGCAAGATGAACCTTAGCCGCAGCATCCGCTTTTGTGTGCAGACTTAGTCCGCCGCCTCGGAACCGCATCGTTCAAGGAGTCTGCGCATGCTAATCTCTACTTCTTGGAAACCCTAGCGCTCGGGCGCTGGATCAGAGGTGCTTTGGCAGGAACATTGGCCAACGGAGTGGGCACTGTTGCCCAACGTTTCGATAGGTTCCGGATCTTCGTCGAACGGATCGAGCTTGCCGCCAACGGCTACCACATGCCAATCGGAACGTGGCAAGCACGCTAAGCCGAGGATGACGCCTCGGTTGCGCCGCACCCGGCTGTTGCAAACTTCAAATCGCGTTGGAGCATCGAGATTGTTTGCGCGGAGCGAGTCCAGGTCGGGTTTGGCGCGCGCTACCTCAGTGGCGCCTCGCAGACCAAGGCACTTAAGCTGCGCGTTCGCTACTCGGTGAGCCCGCAATTTTTGACCAAGGCGAGTTCAGCTTCAGCTCTGGAAGCAGGTGCACTGCGAGCGCCCGGCTGCTCCCCAAGCCCCGCATACCTTGAGGCATGCTTCAATAGGCGAGCACGGAGATATCGAAAAGCGCCGCAGGGACGTCGCCATGCGCGGGGCCGAGAAAGAGCTCTATGCGGTCGGTGAGGAGCGGGGCGGGCAGGGTGATCTCCACGCGGGTGAGGTGGCCGTCGGTTTCGCGGGCGAGTTCGCGCCCGGTGGCATCGCGCAGGCTCCACGTCCGCACCCGGAAGGGAACCACGCGTTCGGGGTGGCCCCAGAGGCTGGTCTCGGCGGGGTGGTCGTAGTCGGCGTCAAAGGTGAGCCAGACGCGAGAGATGGTCACGGGCGCGGGCCAGCGCAAGGTGAGCTTGGGTGCGGGATCGGACGCGTCGGCCACCCAGGCGTGGGGGCGGTCGGTGGGACGGGAGACGCCGTCTCGCAAAGCCGCGAGGGGCCACGCGCGCAACGGAGGATCGAGGCGCAGGGCGAAGTTGTGTCCGCCGGGACGGCGCTCGGGTGTCCAGAACTCGAAGCGCTCGACGCCGATGTCGCGGGCGGCGGGCGGGGTTTGTTCGCCTAATTTCGAGACGTCGGGGTTCACCCATTTGCGCACGCTCAGCAGCCCCGTTACGCGCTTGTTGGTGGTGCGGACGCTCACGGACTCGTTCTTCAGCAGGCAAAGGAAGACGTAGCGGGGGCGGTCGATCACCACGTCGGAAAAATCGAGCGCGATGGACTGCCCGAGCCCCAGAGCGAGCGGAATGGTGCGCGAGGCAAGGAGGAGGTCGGGCGTGTGGTTTTCCGGGTGGTCGGAGGTGCGAAGCTCGACCGTCAGACTCGCGGCGGCGGCGACATCCACGATCAAGCCGACAGACGGGGCGGGGCCGGCGTCGAGGGGAAGCATCTGCGCGGTGGAGAAGCGCAGCGGCATCACGGGGCCGTCGTCGGGGAGGACGTGCAGCGCGTATTCGCTCGAGCATGACAAGGTCGCCGAGCGCGCGAGATCGGCCGGGTCGGCCAGGCGGGCGCGGCGCGGGAGGTGCTGACCGCGACGAAGCAACGCAGTCTGCAATGCGGCGAGACGTTCGGGCGTGAGCAGTTCGCGGGCGGAGCGCAGGCCGGCGCGTCGCAGGTGGGCGACGGCGACGCCCACCGCCTGTCCGCCGTGGGCGCCGGTGCCCATGACGCGGGTGGAGCCAAAGGCGACGTGGGTCACCGAGATGATGCGGCCGGCGAGGAAGAGGTTGTCCACGTTGCGCGAATACAGGCAGCGGTAGGGAATCTGATAGACGCCGCGGGAGTGCCATTGGTCGCAGCCCTTGCGCGGGCTGTAGACTCCGTCGGCTGGATGCAGGTCGATGGACCAGCCTCCGTAGGACACGACGTCGGGGTGTTCGAGTTGTTCGATGAGGTCGCGCTGGTTCAGCAGGTAGTCGCCCTCGAAGCGGCGGCTTTCCCGTTTTCCGGGGATGGTGCCAACCCATTCGAGGGTGAGATTGGCTGCCTCGGGAAACTGGCCGGAGTTCTTGATGTGGTGCCACACGCCGTAGACGACCTTCCAGAGCTCCCACTTGATCGCCTCGGTGTCGTGTATGGTGTCTAGGCGGCCGCCGTATTCGATCCACCAGAGTTTGCACCCATGCTCACGGACGTTGAAGCCTCGCCAACGGGGAATCTGCGTGATGTCCATCAACGCAAAGGCGGGGGGCACATAGGTGACGGGGCGCCCGGTGTCCTTGGTGTAGAAGTAGAGCGAGTGGCCGAGCAGTTCGCCGTATTGGGCGTCGGGCGCGAATTTCTCGTCGAACTCGTCCTGCGACTCTGCGCCCATGCGGAAGGCCGCGCCGGCGAGAAAGCCGACGATCCCATCACCAGTGGCGTCGCAAAACCAGGGAGCGGAGACAGTGTAGCGGGTGGAATTTTGCGGGCAAAAGGCCTCCACGGAAGCGATGCGGGAGGGCTCGGCCGGATCCATCGCCACGGCGTGGACGGCAGTGTTGAGGAGAAGGGTCAGGGTGGGCTCGGCTCGGACTTTTTCGAGCAGCAGGGTGTCCCAGAGAAGGGTGTTGCCCTCGGGGTTGCGCCAGAGGTTCTCCATCACGATCTCGTCGATGACGCCGCCTTCGCGAGCCCAGCGGTTGTTGTTGGCCAGGTGCGCGGTGGCGCCGAGGGTCCAAAGGCGGACTTCGCTGGAGGAGTTTCCGCCAAGCACGGGGCGGTCTTGGACGAGGACGACGCGCAGGCCCTCGCGGGCGGCGGCGATGGCGGCGCAGAGACCGGAGAGGCCTCCGCCTAGGACGGCGAAATCAGTGGTGATGTCTTCGTGGCGGAGCGAGCGGTCTGCGGCAGGGGAAGGCGGGGCGAGGAACATGGGAGGCAGGCAAGGGCGAGCAGGTGGTGGCGGAGGAAATCAGGCGGAGGTTGGCGCTTCAGAAGATGCTTATCGGCGACACCCGATGAATGACCGTCTTTGAACAGGGCCCAAGACCGAGCGAGGGCTTGGACAGGACGGGGGGAAGGAACATGGGAAAGAGTTTTTTCTTGTTGTATCGTAAACGTTATCCATAACGTTTTCTAGTTCCCGTCAACCCCCCAAAAAAGCCCCATGTTCACCATCTGTGCCGCACTGTTTAGTCGCGATGGAGTGTGCGAGTTTTGCGCTCGTTTTGTCAGTCGTTTCGCCCGCTTCGCCCCAGTCGCTTAGCCTGCCTCGCGGGCATTGAACCATCGGTAAGCCACCGGCGAACGCCCTCCGTGCTTTTGTCACGGTGAACGTGATCGCCACGGCACCGAGTAAGGATCGTGCGTCGTCCCCTATACGTTCCCCCCTTGAGTGAGGATCTCGCCGCCTGCCATCGCGCGCGATGTGTCCGAGCCATGACACCAGTCCTCTAGCCAAGTCTCTCAAACATATTGCTTCTCATGAACCCACCCCCCCCAAAAAAACCCACCTTTCTCCGACAAGCGATTCGGATGACGCTAGTGGGCCTGATCGCAGGTCTCTCCTCCCTCCAGGCGGCGACGGTGACGCTAAAAGCAAGCGCGGACGTGCGCGTCTCACCAAACTTTCAGCTAAACCCCGCCAACACCGGTGACCTTGGCGTCGGGCCTCTCACGGCAACAAACTACCTCCGCACATTCCTGGCCTTCGATTTGACGTCGCTCACCTCCGCCAACGCTGCCGTTGACGTAAGGGTAAAGCTTTTCAATTCGGGCAGCGAAAGCAACACCTCCTCGCTCGCCCAGGTGTTCACGCTTTATCAGATCGCAAGCGACTGGAGCGGACTCATTGGCCCGGGCCCGGAAGGCACCACCCTCGCGACGATCAACATCACCGTCAGCAGCGGAACTGACACGAAGGATATCGAGTTCAGTAGCCCCGAACTGGTGGCCGCCTTCAACAATGCCATCGGCTCCAAGCTCTACCTCGGCATCAAGTCCGACAAAGAGGGCGCGGCGACTCGCAGCTTTGTGATCTTAAGTTCCACTGAGACCGGAGCGACTTTGGGCGGAAGAGAGCCTACGCTCACCGCATCCACCACCCCTCCGCCCACGATCTCGCTGGCGGTTTCCAAAACCAACATCGCGGAGCCGGGCCCGGACTCGACTTCCTTTACGCTTACTCGCTCCGGAGACACCTCCTCAGCGTTGACTGTATCCTATGCTTTTAGCGGCACGGCCACTCGAAACAGCGACTACAACGAGTCCGGCTCAGGTTCGGTGACCTTTGCCCCCGGCGCTGCCACGGCCGACGTCGTGGTCTCGGTTTTGAACGACGCCGTCGCCGAGCGACTGGAGACCGTCATCATGACCGTGACCTCCAACTCCGCCTACAAAGTTGGCACTCCCGCCTCGGCCATCGTCACGCTCACGGATAACAACGACGACAACAACGACGTGTTGCTGCGTTACATCTTCACCGACGCCAGCTCGACGGCATCGACGTTCTCGCGCAACGCGCAGGTGTATTCTACCGACGTGTCGGCCAGCGCCCTTACCGCCGGCACGGGCATCGGCATCGGCGCCAGCGCCACGACGGTCTCCGCGCCCAACGCCGGTTACGTCGACTCGTTAAACACCGCCTCGACCGCGGCCGACGCCGTCACCAACCAAGATTATTTCGAGTTCACCGTCACGCCGGCCTTCGGAAAATGCCTCACGCTCACCGAGCTCGAATTTTCGGCGCTCTATGCCCTCGTCACCAACACCGCCGCCGTGAACGGCACGGTCTTCGTGCGTTCGAGCCTCGATAACTACGCGACCGACCTGGTCTCCACCACCGTCGTCAGAAGCGAGCCCTACCGCGCCGTGAATATCCCGTTGGGCGCGGCATATTCTCAGGTTCTCACGCCGGTCACGTTCCGGTTCTACTTCTACGATGACACCGACACGGCGCAGGATGGCGTGCGCATCGATGACATTTTCGTGCGCGGCAGCGCCAACCCGCTGCCTCCCGGAGCCCAGCAAGTCATCCTGACGGCGAGCGACGCGGATGCGGGCGAACCCTTTAATCCTGGAGAGTTCACCATCGCCCGTGCGGGCGACACCAGCGCTGCCGTGACGATTCGTTACAGCATCGAGGGAACCGCGGTGAACGGCACCGACTACACCCAGATCGCGGATCAAGTGATCCTCGGCGCCGGCGTATCCAGCGCCACGGTCACCATCATGCCAATCGATGAGCTCGCGCTCGAAGGCACGGAATCGGTCGCCCTGACCTTGCTTGCTAGTAACGACTACACGGTCTTCACACCGTCTTCGGCCTCCCTTGCCATCGCTGACGACGAAGCGGCCCCGCTCCGGCCCACCACCGGCACGCTCACTCTGATCCCAGCCACGACGACCTACAACCGGCTGTCCGTCACCATCACCGCAAACGGCGACCTCACCGCCACCGACACCCAAGCCACCGACGCCAGCGGCACCTTGATCAGTGTGTCGGACTCGAACGTAACCACGGGCGACACCCTGCGCTTCACCCTCATGACCAACGGCAAGACCGTGACGATGACGCCGATGAATTTCGATCTGCGGGCGGGCGGTCTCTCCGTTGCCACGTTTGGCATCACCGACATCGCCGGCGCCGCCTTCACTGATTCGCCGCCCGGAGCGGTCACCCCCAGCGGCACCGGCGCCAGCTTCGATGCCGGCCTGCATCGCCTGCTGATCAATCAGGGCAACATCACCGGCGAGCTGACCATCCCGCTCCAACCTTCCGCGCCGATCAACGACAACTTTGTCGACTCGCCGCTAAGCGGTCTCGGCAGCGGCACGGGCACCCTGGTCTTGACGCCCACCGTCCGCACCCAGTCCCAGCAGTTCTTCAATGCGGTGGTGACCCTGCCGGTGGATTTCACCCAGGTTGACACGATCTCCGGCACCCCGGTGACCATCCGCGTGCAAGGCACCTTGCGCGCCTCCGGCACGGTGTCCGCGCTGCTAGATCCAGCCGGAGACATCGCGAGCTGGGACTTCAACATCGGCACGACCTCCGCCGCGCGCCGCGCCGTCTCCGCCACCGCGACGGGAGCCACCGTCTCCGCGCTCAACTTCAACGCCTCCTTCACCGACGCCGGCATCGATGTCTCCCCGGCGGTTCTCAACGACGGCTTCGGCTTTGGCACCAACGGCGGCGAACTTTCCCTCCGCCTCCGCCGGGCGAACTATCTGGATACCTCGGCCGTGCCCGATCCCCGGCCGACCGAACAATCCTACACCTCGTGGGGCGACGGCGCCACGGCGGGCACGGGCGCCAATCTCGCGGCCAACGGAAACGCGCCCATCGCCTTCACCGTTACGGCCAACTCCGACGCCCCGATCATCATCTCCAGCCTCACGGTGGACTGGGCCAGCAGCGGCCCCATCACCTTCCAGTTCCAGGAAGCCGGCGCCACCCCGGGTCCGTCCGTCACCGCCGCCGGCGTGCAAAACATGCGCTACGTTCTACCGCTGGCGGCGCAGGTCGTCATCGACCCGGGCCAGACCAAGACCTTCACCCTGAATCTCAACAGCGATGCCCTGGGCAGCGGCGGAAACATCGACGGAATCTACCTCAATGGTGTGTTCGCGTCGGCGAGCGCTCCCGACCCCTACCAAACATGGTCGCAGGCCAACGGATTGACCGCAGGGGTAAACGACGGCTTCGAGGCCAACCCCGACCTAGACGCGTTCCCCAACGGGCTGGAGTGGATCCTTGGTGGAAACACGGCGCTGGCAACGGATCGCACGGGCTTCGGCACCACCAATGAGCTGCTCAACATGACGGTGGATGCCAGCCGCAACCTTGTGTTCACCTTCCGGCGAATCGACGAGTCGGAGGGACTGGCCACTTTGAAGGTGTTGTTCAGCAATGACCTTTTCATCTCGGACAACCACGAGGTGACGATCGGCGCGGCCGGCCCGCTGGGCGCCCCGCCCGCCGGCGTCACGCTTGAGATCATCGAAAACAGCGGCGCTCCCGACCAGATCACGGTGACCATCCCCGCCTCCTATTCGGGCTCCACCCAGCGTCTCTTCGGCCGCCTGCAAGCTACCAAGCCGTGAACATGCGGGCCTGGGCGGCCATCGCGCGCTCGTCATGTAACGAGATTCCCGATACGCCCGGGCCCCCGCCTTGTTCGGCCACCCCGGCCGCCCGACCTTCACTTCCGCTCTTCGGAACGGAAGTAGAAGAACATGAAAACATACATAAGGCAGGTGAGCACATGCCACAGGGCGTGGCCTTGGAACAGCGAGTCGGGGCCCGTGAATTTGTCCGTGATGTCCAAGGCGCGGATCATGGCGCCAAGCCCGAGGGCCAGCAGCGCCGCGAAAAACCAGCGGATCTGAAGGTGTTTCCCGGGGCGCGCCAGACTCACGCCGGCGAAGACAAAGAGCACTCCGAACATATATCGCGAGATATCGGAAAAGGAATAATCCCACTTGTGGTAGGTAAAACACACCGAACCCGCCAGCACCAGGCCCGCCCACAGCGGCCAGGTGGGCCAACCGCGCGACGCCCTTGTTTGCGGCCACCAACTGCCAAGCGCGAAGGAGGCCAGGCAAAACAGGGTCGCATACATCGCGCCCACGTCGCACTGCTGCCCATGGCGAGTCAGGGAAGCGTGGAAAAATCCGCTGCCGAATCCGAGATAAAGGCCCGCCAGTCCGAACAAAAAAGTCTGCGCCGGGGCGACCATCGGGTAACCGCGTTCCAATGGAAGTTTTCGTCTCCAGTCGTGGACTGCGAGGGCGATGGCATAAAAACCGAAGCAGATATACACCAGGTTCGACCACGTGTTCATCCGGGTGCGAAACACGCTGTCGGGGTAGATGCGCTCACTGTATTTGGGGTGGGTAAACTCCCTCGCCGGCACCCAGTCCGCCCAGACCGGCACGTCGTGAAACCGCGCGTAAATCACCAGCAGGAGCACGAAGACCAGGAGCGTTCCGCCGAGGCCGACCACGTGAACCCAGCGCGGCAGACGATCCAGCTTCAGTCGCTCGGTCGATTTCATCCGCAGGCGTTTTTCGAGGGAGTCCGAGGTGTGCTTCATGGGTTTTTGATTTCGCCCGCGCGCGGCGCGCACGGACGTATTCACTTTTCGGATGCATTTCCAAGGATAATGTCCCCCGACGGAGAAAACCGCGCGTTTCCCGCCCCGCGCGACAAGGGGCCGCGGGCGTTCTTTTCGCGCCCGAGCGGCACCACGCGATCGGCCCCTGCCCAGCGACCGACGTGGGAATCGGCGCCGGTGCGGTCGGCGCGCCGGCGGAGAAGCGCGACGCGACTTCACAAGTCTCGTGCGCGATTCCGTCTGGGAAATCGGGGCATTGCCGCCTAGGATTAAACGAAGGTTCCCCCGATGTCATACCCGCTGCCCCTGCCTCGCATCCCATTGTTTTCATTCCTCTCGTTTCTCTTCGCCTTTGGCATGACCGGAGCGTCTTCCTGGGCCGCGAAGACCTGGTTCGTCTCCGCCGGATCCGCCTCCGGAGGCGACGGATCCGGCTGGGACCGCGCCCTGCCCGCGCTCGCTCCGGCCCTCGCCGCCGCGACTCCCGGCGACACGATCTGGTTGCGCGCCGGAACTTACATGATCGACGAAACGGCGCGCATCCCGTCCGGCGTTTCGCTTTATGGCGGCTTCGAGGGCACGGAGTCGTCGCCCGCGGCTCGACGCGCGATCAACTTTGCGAATGAAACATTCCTGCGGATCCGCAGCGCCGACGCGAGCGTCGTAGAAATCCGAGACGGTCGCGATATCCGTCTCGACGGCCTCACGCTTACCGGGGCAAACGGCAAACCCGGCGTGGTCCTGCTGCGTTGCGCTCCGACGGTCGTGCTCGCGAACTGCCGCATCGCGCGCAACACGGCGCCGGAACCCGGGGCCGGTTTGTCCATCCGCGAACAGAGCCATCCTCGCCTGCGCAACGTCCAGGTCTGCGACAACCACGCCACCGGCGCCGCTGGCGGCGGCGGTTTTTTCGTCGATTCCACCTCTTCGGTCGATTGGCACCACGGTATCATCAACGGCAACATCGCCGATGGTCCGAAAGGCGGCGGAGCCCTTATTTTGAATGTCTCGGCCGCGACGTCCACGCTGCTGCGAAACTGCGACTTTTACTTCAACGAAGCCGGCGAGAGCGGCAGCGCCTTGGCGTTGACCGGAAAACTGGAACTCCGTGATTCCGTGCTTTGCTCCAACCTCGCCCGAGCCGCGGTTCCCGGCGCCCCGGCGATCGCGGAGGGAGATCGCGCGCAGGTTGTGCTAAGTGGCGAAACCTACGTCACCGGCAACCTCGCCGACCGCCACCAGCCGCGCTTCTCGAATGAAATCGCGGGGGCGGATCGGTGCGAGCTGCGCGACGCGGCGCGCATCTCCACCGATCAAAAGGGACCGGCCCAGCTCTCGCTGTTCACCAATCGCAACGACCTGCACACGATCATGCGGGACTATTTCGAGCCGCCGCTCTCCACCGGCGAGCCCCGGCCCGGCCAGTTGGTGAAGCAAACTCTACCAGCCTACGCCGGCTCGGCGGCCTATCACTGCGTTTACCTGCCGGCCGATTGGCAGCCGGGCCGCAGCTATCCGCTGCTGGTCGGCTTCCCGGGAAACGGTCCCTACGTCAATCGAGTCGGCGACCGCAGCGGCGGTTTGCCCGAGGACAATCCGCTGGGCGTGGGCCTGTCGGGAGGAAACGGATACATCGTGCTCAGTCTCGGCTACCTCGACTCGCGAAAGAACCTTCAGCCCGCCGGCTGGTGGTGGGGCGACGTGCAGGCGACCATCGCCTACACGAAAGAGGCGGTGAGTTTCATGGGCGAAAAGTATGGCGCCGATCTCTCGCGGGTCGTGCTCATCGGATTTTCGCGTTCCGCGATCGGGGCCAGTTTCATCGGTCTGCACGACGACACGATCGCGCCGCTATGGACAGGTATTCTCTGCTACGACGGCTGGGAATCGCAGGCCGACATGACCCGCAACTGGTATCGCCACGACCAAGCGAGCTACAACTACGACTTGGATGATTTCGGCGGCACGGGCGCGGCGCGACGATTCCAGCGCCTCGCCGGGCGACCGCTTCTCATCGTGGGCGGCCGCGGCGACATCGTTAACCTCAGCGCCCAGGTTCAGTGGCCGATCGAGTTGCTCGCGAAAACCCACCGCAACCACAACGTCTCCTGGGCCTTCCGCGACACTCCCGAGCGTGCCGCCGCCCGCGCATGGCTGACCCGGGTGCTGACCGTGCGCGCTCGCCTGTAGCTGAGTCGCTTGTCTCCCCCGCGAGGCCGACTAGTCCTTGCGTGGCGCGAGCCCGCACGAGGTGCGTTTGACGAAATTCGCGCGCACTCGCGGCTCTTCCATTTCTGCGCCGGCGAGCATCGGGTTGTCGAGTAGGCGCATCGCGGCGTCGAAAACCGCGCCCACCAACAAATCCAGGTGCATGTCGAAAGTGGTGAGCGGCGGCTGTTGTTCCGCCGCGATGGGCAGGTTGTCAAAGCCGGTGACACTCAAATCCCGAGGCACGCTCAAGCCTGCCTCCCGCGCCGCTTCCAAGCCGCCGCACGCCAGCCAGTCCGACGCGAACACCATCGCGCTTGGGCGTCGCGCCGCATTCGCGAGCACGGGCGCCAGCGCGCCCGCCGCGCCGTTCACGTTCAGCCGATCCGCCGGCAGCTCCACGCGCCATTCGGACGGAGATTCGAGGGAAAACTCGTTCACCGCCTCGGCGAAACCCTCGTGAAATCCTCGGTGATGCAGCTCCGTTTCCGGCCCCGCCACCAAGCCCACCCGCCGATGCCCGAGCGCCGCCAAATAAAGCACCGCCTCATAGGCCGCCGTGTGCGTGTCCACCCGCACCGGAACCACCCGACCCGCCCGCATCCATCCCTGAAGCGCCACCGTCGGCAGTCCGCGCTGGGCGAGCATCTCGAAGGTGCCCGCCTCGAAGTGGCCGTAGGTGATCGCCGCGTCGAATTCGCCCGCTTCGCAGCGCTCGGCCACGTCGGCGTCGTTGCGATACTCCACAACCTTAAACTCGAGCCCCCGCTTTTGCGCTTCCGCCCGCAGGGCATCCACCGTCGCCACGGCCGCCGGGTTGATTTCCCCTCCCGGCCCAACGAATGGGGCGAAGAGCAAGGCCACGCGCCAAAGCGGATGCGACTTCAGGCGCCGCGCCGCGGCGTCAGGCACGTAGCCAACACGCTTCGCCGCCGCGATCACGCGCTCGCGCGTCGAGGGATCGACGCCGTAGCGGTTGTTCATCGCCCGTGACACCGTGCCCACGCTAATCCCAAGCTCAGCCGCGATTTGCTTTATTCCCACCTGACGCTCGCGGATCGCTCCGCGTCGGCCGCGTGCATGCAAATTGTCGCCCTCTGGGCTCTGTAAGACCTGTTTTGGCATCACGTTGAACACAGAATCCATGGTCTCGCTTATTAAACAAAGCATTTTTTCCTTGGCGAATCGTAAACGTTTACCATAACCTTTCCGAAGCAGCCCCAAAACCCAGCCTACCCCATGTTCATTTCGCCTTTCTGCATTCGTCGTAAAGCGGCCTCGGCTGCTCTGCTCGCCCTCTGCGCCGGCCTTTCAAATAGCAACGCTCAGTCCACCTGGACGAGCGTCACCGGAAACTGGAGCGACTCTTCGAAATGGTCCCCCGCCGGTGCGCCAGTTTCGAACTCCGCCACGATCCTTCAATTCAACCAGGCGGCTTCCAACTATATCGCGACGAACGACATCGCGGGAGACTTCACGCTGAACCGACTGATTTTCTCGGGCGCCACAGCGGGAGGCACCACGACGCTCGCCCGAAATGGCACCCAATCGCTTATTTTTGCCGCGAACGGTGATGTCCTTCCAGAGATCCAGTTAAACGCCACCGGCAACAGCCGGACGATCTCCCTGCCGGTCGTGCTCAACGCCGACACGTCCATCACCAGCAGCATCACCGATTCCGCCAATAATCTTGTTTTCAACAACGCGCTGACCGGCGCTGGAAAATTGATCGTCAACTTCAGCACGACCGGCACCGGCGCGGTGGTGTTGAACGGCAGCAGCACCACTACGAGCACCTACGCAGGCATCCACTTGATGGGCGGTGCGATCGCCGTAGCGGGCTCGGCCAACACCCCACTTGGCTCCGGTCCAGTCACCCTGTCGGGCGGACGGCTCTTCACCACCAGTGGCACGGCTAATTTCACCAATACGCTCAACCTCGCCGGCAACGTAACTCTCTTGCGATCCACCTCCGCCTTTTCCGTGTCCTTCACGGGTGGCGGCTCGATTCAGGGCGAAAACGTCGCCCGAACCATCACCCTCGACCGCAGCGCCAACAGCTTCACCATGGGCGGGGCCTTCACGGGTTCAGGCAACGGCCTCACGCTCGCCGGCTCAGGCACGCTCGTGCTGGGCTCAGGCGCGGCCGACAACGCAGCCAACACCTTCAACGGCACCACCACCGTCACCGCCGCCACGCTCAGCCTCAACAAGGCCGACGGCACCAACGCCGTCGCCGGCAACCTCGCCATCAGCGGCGGCACCCTCTCCTGGGCACGCTCCAACCAGATCGCCAACACGGCTTCGTTCAGTCAGAGCGGCGGCACAGCCACCCTCGCCCTCGGCTTCGCCGAGACAGTGCAATCCGCCACCCTCACCGGCGGCACCTTCACCGTTTCGAAGGACGCCACCTTTACCACCGCTTCGCTCGCCACAACCGTGGCCGGCACCCGCGTCGTCGGCGGCGCACTCGAGGTCGGCTCAGGCGGCCTGAGCATCAGTCACGACGGCACCGGGACCACCCGCAACGCCTTCACTCTCTACGAGAGCGCCAACGCCTCCGCCGGCATACTCCGCCTGGGGGGCGATCTTACCTTCAGCAACGCCACCGCCTCCACCAGCAAGGTCCAGATCACCCGCAGCAGCGGCAATGGCTACATCGATCTCACCGGGATCAACCGCACCTTCACGATCAACGACGGCGCAGCCGCCGAAGACCTCGAGATCACCGTGCGCCTCACCAACGGCGGCCTCATCAAGCAGGGGGCGGGCGTTCTCGCCTTCGCCAACACGAGCTCCGATTATGCCGGGGACACCGCCATCAACCAAGGCGCCATCCGGGTCACCAGCACCACCAGCGGCACTCAAGCCCTCTCCAACCAGTCCACCTACGTGCTCGCCAACGTCGCCGGCGTCACCCTCGACCTGAACAACAACAACCAGTCGGTCGGCGGCCTCTCGGGCGGCGGCTCCACCGGTGGCGCCGTGCTGCTGGGCACCGGCATCCTGAGCGTCGGCAACAACAACGCCTCCACCTCCTTTGGCGGCGAAATCGGCGGCGCGGGTGGCTTGACCAAGATCGGCTCCGGCACCCTGACCTTGTCGTCGAACCTTGGATACACCGGGGCCACGCTCGTCTCCGCCGGCGCGCTGGTGATCGACGGCCAGCTGGCCAGCTCCGGCGTCACCCTCAATGGCGCCACCGCCAGCCTGGGTGGCTCGGGCCGGGTAAACGGACTCACGCTCACGCAAGGCACTTTCGGCCCGGGCAACGGCATCGGGGCCTTCACCGTGAACGGAAATGTCTCGTTCGGCGCCGCGTCGGTCTTCGCCATCGAGGCGGGGTCCGTCTCCTCCTTCGATCAACTGGTGATCGGCGCCGCTGCCTCGGCCGTGAACATCGATGTCGGGGCCTCGCTCAGCCTCCTCGGCTTCGAGTCGCTCGGCGCTTTCGACGGGGGCACCCAGTTCATCTTTATCGACAACCAGTCCGCCAGCCCGATCACGGGGACTTTTGTCGGCTACGGCGAAGGCCAGAGCTTTATCCTTGGTGCGAACAACTTTATCGCCAGCTACCAGCTCGGCGCCGGCGGCAACGACTTCGGTTTCACCGTTGCCTCCGTTCCGGAGCCGTCCGCCTTCGCCATGTTCGCGGGTCTCGCCTCGCTCGCCTGCGCCGCGCGGCGGCGCCGCCGCTAGGACCGGCCTGGGGGCGCGGTCGTGTCTCCCGGCCTCCACGCCCGCGCCTCCCTGGTTTTACCCCGGATCTGATTTCCTCCCGACCGTCTCCGGCCAGCTCTCCCCGCCCCGACCGGATTTCGCTCCATCCTTGTCCGCCGCCCTCCGCCGGCGCGCCACCGGCGCGGTCGGCATCGTCCATCATGCCTCCTCTTGCGTCCCATATTTCAAAAAATGCTCCCGACGTCTTGCCCGTGATTCCGGGCCGCGTCCCGGACGCCTTGCCTCGCGAGGAGACAAGCTCCGGCTTGGTGCTCCCCGGTCCGGTCGAGACCCTCGATCTGGCCAGGCACGTCGCCCCCGGCGGCGAGTGGGTCCTGGTCTTGCCCGCCATGCTCCGGCTGCAGGACGACGACGGCTTGCTGCATGCCAGCCTACTTGCCGTGCCGGCTTGGACACGCTGCGTCTATTACGCCCCCTTCCAGCGGCACGCCATCAACCCGGACCTCGATCTCTGGCCCGAGGGCTACAATCAGTGCCATCCGCTGCCTGTTCGCTCGCTGCACGACGTGAAGCGCGGCGGTCTCTTCGTGGTGCTCGAGCTGCAAAGCGGCGATTACCTCGCTCTCTTGCCCCTTGTCGGTCACCAAAGCGCCGCCTGGCTGCGAGGCGACGGCGAGGGCCTTCGCCTCGAGGCCGGAACCTTCGGAGCCGCCCCTGCCTTCAACGGGGAATTGCCCCTTCTCGCCGCCGTCCGCGATGAAAACCTCTACCGGGCCTGCGCCCGCGTGTGGTCGGCCGCCCTCCGTCACCCCGCCCTCGCCGGCGTCGGCCGCCTCCGACACGAAAAGATTTATCCCGAGGTCTTCGACCATCTCGGTTGGTGCTCCTTCGAGGAATTCAAACTCAACATCGACGAGCGCGTCATCATGTCCGCGATCAAGGGACTCGCCGCCTCCGACGTTCCCGTCCGCTGGGTGATCGTAGACGACGGCCACATCGATGACGGAACCCGGGGCTCGTCCCCGGCGGTCGAGACCCAGGAAGGCGAAGGGCAGGTCTCCACGGCCCTCGACGCGCTTCGTTTGCACGCCGCCACGCCGCATCCGGAAAAGTTTCCCCGCGGCTGGCGGCCTATCACCGAGGCGATCCACGGCACCCGCATCCGCTGGCTCGGCCTCTGGCTGAACTTCAACGGCTACTGGGGCGGCGTCGCCGCCCGCCACGCGCTGGACGCCGAGTTGGACGCGCATCTCGTGACGGTGAGCCCCGGCGTAAAATTGCCGGGCGAACGCCCGGTCGACGGCGAGAAGTTCTTCGATGCGCTCACCCGCCCCGCGCGCGACGCCGGCTTTCACTTCCTCAAGGTGGACAACCAGGCGGGCAACCTCCGCAAATACGCCGGCCGCGTGCCCAACGCCGTCCGCGCATCCGCCTCGTGCCGACAAGGGCTGGACGCCGCCGTGCGCCGTCATTTTGAAGGCATCATCGGCTGCATGGCGCACAATAATCTGTGCGCCTTCCATCAGCCCGTGACCCAGGTCATGCGTTGCAGCGAGGACTACAAAAAGGAGGATCCGTGGCGCGCCCGTCATCATCTCCACAACTCTTTCGGAAATATGCTCTGGCTCGGCCAAACCGTCTGGGGCGACCACGATATGTTCCACTCCAGCGATCGCTACGCCGGCGCCCTCATGGCGCGCAGCAAGGCGATCTCCGGAGGCCCCATCTACCTTTCCGACTCGCCGGAAAATTTCGTGTCCGGGCTGATACTTCCGCTCTGCTTCGCCGACGGCCGCATCCTTCGCCCGCTCGCTCCCGCCGTTCCGCTGCCGGAGAGCGTGTTCACCGATCCCTACGAGGACGACAACGCCTACCGCGTCGTCGCCCCGCTCCCGCACGGCTGCGCCGCCGCGGTAGCATACAACCTCACCCACCCCGCCAAGCCCGTGCAAGGTGCGTGGTCCGCCGACGACCACCGGCACGCCTCCGCCCTGCTTTCGCCCGCCGAGGCCGCGGCTTGGTCGCGTCCCGCCGAGGCCTTGCTGCGCTACGATTGCCTCACCCGTTTGGCCGCGCTGCAAAACGAGCCCGCGCGCTACGCCCTGGCGCCGCTGACCGACTCGTTTGTGATCTTCAGCCCCGTGCAACACGGCTGGGCGCTCATCGGCGACCCCGACAAGTATCTGCCGCCCGCCGCTGTCACGCGCTTCGAAATCGCCGGCGACCGGGTTGTGCTCTCCGCCTACGAAGCGTGCGAGATCCTCGTCTGGCGCGCCTCCGGAGTTGTTCGCTCCGAACGTCCCGTCGTCTCCGTCGGCCACGGTCTCTGGCGCATTTCCTTACCCGGCGGCGACACGCCGACCGAAATCCGCTGCCTTGCCTGACCCATTCCCCCGCCTTTCCAAAGTCATACCCCATGCACCCCGCCTCCGCTCCCCTTGCCCCCGGCTCTCGCGCCGCGTATCAGCGCCGCGCCTTTACCCTCATCGAACTCCTGACCGTGATCGCGATCATCGGCATCCTCGCGGCGATCCTCATTCCGGTGGTGGGCACCGTGCGTAAAAACGCGCGCATCACCTCCTCGATGAACAACCTTCGCCAGCTCGGATCGGCGATGCAGCTCTTCATCAACGACAACAAGCAGACCCTCCCCGTGCGTGATCGTTTTCACCCCACCCACTACTGGCTGAGGGAACTGTGGCGCGTCACCTATAGCAGTCGGCCCTTCCCCGCCTTCGCCACCACTTACGACAACTTCGTGCGGGATTTTAGCGGCACCATCTTCCATACCCCGCTCATGAGCAGCGACTCGAATCCCGAGGAAACCAGCTCCTACGGCTACAACTTCGCTCTGCTTAAATTTCCCGCCACCCCCACCAGGCCCCTGCCGCTCCGGGAGGTCGCCAACCCCGCCCGCACTGTCGCCATCGGCGATAGCTCACAGGTCACCCTTTTCCGCACCACCGCCATGCCGCGCAACAACGGCTACGTGAACTGCGTCTTTGTGGACGGGCATGTCGACCGGGTGCGGCCCGCGATCTCCGGCAACCTCAATCCCCCCGGCACGGAGAAGCGCATACCCGACAACCAGAATTCCACCTTTTGGCGAGGCGTAGCCCAGGAAACGAACGGCAATCCTCTGGTCGTCTGGTAGTCTCTCCTATTCCACTTCTGCGCGGATCGTGGGATCGGCGTTTAATACATCCGCCGAAGGCAAGTTAGCTGCGGATTTTGAAAACCACCTCTGATGCACCTTGCTTTTCTAGACTGGGCCATTGTCGCCTCCCTAATCCTCGGTTTGATTGTAGTAACTATATGGATACGAAGTTACACCCGTAGCGTCTCCGATTTTCTCGCCGCCAACCGCTGCGCCGGGCGCTACATGCTCACCCTGTCGGAGGGCATGGCCGCCTTTGGCGTCGCCAGCATCCTCGCGAATTTCGAGAAATTCTACCAGGCCGGTTTCGCCGGCTACTGGTGGGGTATGATGCTCGCTCCGGTCAGCATGCTGGTCGCCATGTCCGGCTGGGTGGCTTACCGCTACCGCGAGACCCGCGCCCTCACCATGGCGCAGTTTTTCGAGATGCGCTACAGTCGCCGCTTTCGCATCTTCGCCGGCATCCTCACCTGGATCTCCGGCCTGCTGAACTACGGCGTCTTCCCCGGCATCGTCGCCAACTTCTTCATCCACTTTTGCGGCCTGCCCGAGACCGTCGTGATCGCCGGCTTCGAAGTCCGCACACTCCTGCCGGTGATGGCCTGTTTTCTCGGCATGGCCCTGGCCCTCGTGTTTGGCGGCGGGATGGTCGCCGTCATGGTGACGGATTTCATCCAGGCCCAGTTCGTGAACATCGTCTTCCTGATCCTCATGATCGCCGTGTTCGTGAAGATCGGCTGGGGCGACACCCTCGCCGCCTTGTCGGCCACCGCCCCGGGCAAGTCGCTCCTCGACCCCTTCGACCAGCAGAAGATCAGCGATTTCAACTTCTGGTTCTTCGCCATCATCGCCTTCAAATCCTTCTACAACTGCATCGGCTGGCAAGGCACCCAGGGCTACAACGCCGCCGCGCGCACCCCTCATGAGGCCAAGATGGCGCGTGTCCTCTCCGAGTGGCGCAACGGCGTGACCTACCTCATGCTCATGCTGCTGCCCATCGCGGCCTACGTGATCCTGCATCACCAAGGCTACGGCGCCGAGGCGGCCGCGGCGCGCGCCACGCTCGACGGCATCACCGATCCGCAGATCAACAGCCAGCTCACTGTCCCCGTCGCCTTGCTCTCCTTCCTGCCCGTCGGCGTCGTCGGACTTCTCGCCGCAGCGATGGTCGCCGCCGCGGTATCGACCGACGACACCTACCTCCACTCATGGGGCTCCATTTTCGTCCAGGATGTCGTGCTGCCGCTGCGCAAGACGCCCCTCACGCCCCGCGCCCACCTCAACCTGCTGCGCGGCTCCATCGTCTTTGTCGCCGTCTTCGCCTTCTGCTGGTCCGCGATCTTCCCGCTGCGCGACTACATCTTCATGTATTTCTTGCTCACCGGCACGATCTACCTCGGCGGCTCCGGCGCGGTCATCATCGGCGGCCTCTACTGGAAACGCGGCACCACCGCCGGCGCCTACGCCGCCATGATTTCCGGGTGCTCGGTCGCCATCGTCGGCATCACCCTGCAGAGCATCTGGCCCAAGGTCCCCCTGCTCCTCGAACTCGCCCCGAAGTTTCCCCTCAACGGCGCCTGGCTGGCGATGGTCGCCTACGCCACCAGTATCGTCTCCTACGTCGTCGTTTCCCTGGCCACGTGCCGCGAGCCCGCCAACCTCGACCGCCTGCTCCACCGTGGCGCATACGCCATCGCCGGTGAACACTCCGGCCCGAAAAACAAAGGCCTCTCCCGCTGGCGTCAGATGCTGGGCTTCACCACCGACTTCACCCGCGGCGACAGCTTCATCTACTATTGCAAGCTGTCGTGGACGGGCGCGTGGACGCTGGTGTTCATCGTCGGCACGATTTTCGGCCTCACCATCGGCTTCAGCAAAGCCGGCTGGGGCAACTTCTGGTTCACCGTGATCATGGTGAGCGCGGTGGTCGGCACCGTGACCGTCGTCTGGTTCCTCTGGGGCGGCATCAAGGACATGCGCCAGCTCTTGATCGCCCTGCGCAATCCCGCCCGCGATCTCAGCGATGACGGCCAGGTTCATGCCACCACGCAGGCCGCGTCCACCAAGGTCGCCGCACCCGCCAACGTCACCCGTTGATTTTTCCAGCCGAGCTCTCCGCGACCGCCACGATCAGCCCCCTATCTCCATCCTTAACCCCACATGACAAAGTCGTTCGCCTTCGCCGCCGCCCTCCTCGCCGCCATGGCAGCCCTGCCCGCCGAGGCCGCCCTGCGACTCCTGCCCGACCACTCCGTCGAGGTCACCTCCGCGGATGGCCGCACCGCCACCTTCGCGCCTGATTTCGTGGTCTTGCAACGCAGCGACGATCCGAAGGTCGGCATGCGTCCCTCCGGGCTGAAAAGCGTGAACTATAATGTTCCCACCTGGGTGGCCCAGCCCGGCGCGAAGGCCGACTACGCCGCCGTCCAGCGCGGCGCCGGTGTCGCGGGCGATGGTTTCGACGACCGCATCCTGGAGGGCGACGCCGAAGGCCGCACCGCAAACCTCTTCGCCGCCGCGGAGAATATCGCGCTCCGCGCCAGCGACTCCCGCCTCTCGGCCGACGGCCGCTCCATCACCTGGAGTTTTCCCGAGGACGCGCGCTTCTCACTTTCCGCCACCCTCGCGGAGCCCGCCGGCGCCAACCGCCCCGTCCTCACCTTCACTTTCACGCCAAAAACCGAAGCCTGGTTCTCGGTGGGCTACCGCGGTGCGCCCGCCGCCGGCGCCGCCGACCTGCTGGAAGCTTGGCAGCCGCTCATCTGGACCGAGAAGCGCCTGCCTGAGCGCCCCTACCTCACCGCCTCCTACATGTGCCCGCTGCCGGCCGCGCTAACCACCCGCGTCGACGGCACCACCACGGGCGTGATCGCCGACCCGGTCGAGATTCCGTTCCAGCCGCTGCCCACCTTTGAAAACTCGCGCTTCGGCATCGCCCTGCGCGACCGCGACGACCGTTTCCGCGGCATGGCCTTCGCCCCCATGCTAGGCGGCCCCGGCTCCAAGCGCGCCGCCGGAGAAAGGTTCTCCTTCAAGCTTCACCTCGTCGTCACCGCCGAGCCCATCACCACCCACTTCGAGACACTCGCGCGCGAGCTCTACGGTTTCAGCGACTTCCGACACAACGACATCGGTTCGCTCAACACCACCCTGGACAACATGATTGCCTACGGGTTGAGCGACTACTCGTGGTTCATCCCGGAGCTGAAGGGCCCCTCCTACTCCACTGACGTCCCGGGCTCGGTTAAGAACGTCTCCTCGCTCAACCCCCTGAGCGTGGCGCTCGTCACCGACTATCCCCGCGCCTTCAACGAGCGCGGCTACCCCATCGCCGAGTTCATGCTCTCCCGCGAGAAGACGCTCTTCGTCCTCGATCCGAAGATGAAGATCCAGAGCCCCTCGCGGAAACTCCTTGGGCCCACCGCCCCGGTCAGCGAGCTCGCCGTCCTCCACGGCGTCACCGGCGGCCAGATTTTCCGCACCCTGGCCGAGACTAAGATCGCCAAGGCGCCGGCGTCGAAAGACTGGCGCCAATGGCTCTCCCTCTGGGAAAACACCGGCGAGAAGGCGCACCTCGATCGCGCCGTCGAGCTCGCCGATGCGTATCTGAAACGCCGATACGAGAAACCCATCACCGGCTTCAGCGATCCCGACGCCGGCGGCCTCTTCTTTTGGACCTCCCACGCCCCGCACTGGATCGAGCTGGTGCGACTCTACGAGGCCACCAAGGAACGCCGATTCATCGAGGCCGCGCGCGAAGGCGCCCGCCGCTTCGCCATGTATATCTGGATGTGCCCGCTCGTCCCCGATGAGCGAATCCTCGTCAACGAGGGCGGAGTGGCGCCCCACTACTGGTATCTCCAGCGCAAGGGACACACCCAGATGAAGGTTCCCGAGGAGCTCGCCCCGGCCTGGCGCCTCTCCGAGATCGGCCTCACCCCCGAGTCTTCCGGCACCTCCGCCGGCCACCGCGCCATCTTCATGGCCAACCACGCGCCCTGGATGCACCGCATTGCCCAGCTCACCGGCGATCGCTTCCTGCACGATATCGCCCGCCACGCCATCATCGGCCGCTACCTCAACTTCCCCGGCTACCACATCAACACGGCACGCACGACCGCATACGAAAAGGCCGACTATCCGCTGCGCTCGCACAAGGAGCTCAGCGTGAATTCCTTTCACTATAACCATATCTGGCCGCACATGAGCATCCTGCTCGACTACCTGGTGGCCGACGCCACCGCGCGTTCGGAAGATCGCATCAGCTTCCCGTCCCGCTATATCGAGGGTTACGCCTACCTGAAGAGCCGGTTCCTCGGCGATCGCCCCGGCCGTTTCTACGACCTCGTCGACGCCTACCTGTGGATGCCCTCCGGTCTCGTTCGCTCCAGCAACGTCGAGCTCAATCACGTCTCGGCGCGCGAGGGCGACACCTTCGCCATCGCCTTCCTTAACGAGTCCGCCGCGCCCCAGCGCGCATCCATCGCGCTGGACCTTGCCCGCTTCGAGGGCCTGCCCGGGGCGACGCGCTCCGCCACCGTCTTGATCAACAATGCGCCCGCCGCTCCGATCAATGTGGTCAACGGACGATTCGAGGTCGAGGTTCCGCCGCGCGGTATCGTCGCTCTCACCGTGCCCGACGCCCGCCCGCGCCTTAGCGCAGGCCGAGAGCTTCGCGCCAAGTCATGGACGCAGGACTACGTCGAGGGCGCGGTCGGCGAGGCGCGCTCCATGATCCTCGATTTTGGCCCCGGTCGCCGCAACGTCTTCACCTACCTGCGCGAAGACGACTCCAAGGTGAAACGCGCGGAGCTCGAGATCACGATCGACGGCGTCACCACCAAGCATCGCGACGATGCCTATCCTTTCGAATGGACCAACGCGCTCACCGAGAGCTGCAAGAAGGTGCAGGTGCGCGTCCGTCTCTCCCGTCCCGACGGAAAAACCGAAACCACGTCCGTTCTTGAACTCCATCGCTGACCGTTCGCGCTCGATCACGGACTACGCCTCCGTCGCTTTTTAACTTTCCGCTAACGTCGCGGATCTGGCCCTCGCGAGCCGTCTCCGCGAAGTGCAGGGAAAGCGGCCGCTCAACGGGGGCAAGACCGCCAGGCTGGACGCTCACGACGCCCTTTTTTCTCCGCATCACGTAATCGATTCCCGTTTCCGTTTTTCACCTTCCCTCCTCCCGCCATGCCATCCTCCGCTAAGACCAAACTCGCCGGCCACGCCGCCCACACCCAAGACGCCGCCGCCCAGGGCCTGCCCGGCCAGATGCTGCGCCCCATCAAGCTCACCATGCTCGGCGCGGGCTCGGGCTTCACGCCCCGCCTCGTCAACGACGTGCTCCGCATACCCGGCAATCAGGGCGGCGTAATCGCGTTGGTGGACATCGATCTGGCGCGTCTGCGCACCATGCACAAGTTGATCGCCAAGCTGATTTCCAAGCTCGGCCAGGAAAAGCGCTGGAAAGTCGTCTCCTCCCCCAATCGCGAGCAGGTGCTGAAGGGCAGCGACTACATCGTGAACTGCATCGAGGTGAGTGGCGTCGAGTGCGTGAAGCACGACAACGACATCCCGCTCAAATACGGCATCGACCAGTGCATCGGCGACACCATCGGTCCCGGCGGCCTCTTGAAGTCGCTCCGCACCATCCCGGTGTTTCTCGCCGTCCTGCGCGACTGCGAGCGCCTTTGTCCGGACGCCCTCGTGCTCAACTACACCAACCCGATGGCCATGATGTGCACCGCGGCCGGCCGCGTCTCCCCGATGCGGGTCGTGGGCCTCTGCCATAGTGTGCAAGGCACCAGCCACCTCCTCGCGAAATACGCCGGCGTGCCTTATGAGGAACTGGATTGGCAGTGCGCCGGCATCAACCACCTCGCTTGGTTCACCACCCTCGAGCACAAGGGCGTCAATCTCTACACCGACCGCCTCTACAAGAAGTTCACCGCCGACCTCGCCGCCGCCGAGCGCGAACGCAAGGCCGGCCTCACATGCTACGACAACGCCGACGTGAAGGACTGGGGCCGAGGCGACACGCCGCCGCTCACCTACAAGGAGACCGACCTCATCCGCAAAGACATGTGCCTGCACTTCGGCGCCTTTATCACCGAGAGCTCCGGCCACCTGTCCGAGTATCTGCCCTACTACCGCAAGAGCGAAGCCGGCCGCAACCTGCTGCGCCAGGGCTACGACGGTGGCTCGCGTTTCTACTCCACCAACTGGCCCGGATGGCGACGTCGCGCCGACAACTACCGCCTCGCCCTGCTCAAGGGCGCCGAGCCGCTCGATTGGAAACGCTCGTGGGAATACGCCTCCTGGATCATCGAGGCGCGCGAGAAGGACAGCCCCTTCCGCATTCACGGCAACGTGATGAACAACCACGGCGGCGCCGGCCAGCTCATCACCAACCTCCCATCCGACGCCTGTGTCGAGGTCGCCTGCCTAATCGACGGCAACGGGGTAAACCCCACCCGCTACGGTGCCCTGCCGCGCCACATGGCCAACCTCTGCGCGACCAATCTCGGCATGTTCGACCTCGGCGCCGAGGCCGCGATTCATCGCAGCAAGGAGGCCGCCATCCACGCGCTCATGCTCGATCCGCTCACCGCGGCGGTATGCACGCCGGCGCAGATCAAGGCCATGACGCTTGAGCTCTTCGCGGCGGAGAAAGCCTACCTGCCCGACTACCGCTGAGCCGACCGGCATCTAGCCCGACCACGGCGGCGCCATCCTCCAAGGCTATCCCAACGCAATAACCATGCTCCCGCGGCTCGCCCTGATGTTGTTGCTCCTTGGCGGAGCGCTTCTGTTTGCCGAGGACGGCTCCGCGTTTCGCGTCCATGGACTCTTCAGCAATCATATGGTGTTGCAGCGCGGCAAGGAGATCGTGGTCGCCGGTTTTGGCGGACCCGCCGGCGAGACTGTGACGGCGGAGATCGCCGGCCACCGAGGCAGCGGCAAGATCACGGCGGAGGGGTGGCGCGTGGTGCTGCCTGAACTACCCGCCGGCGGCCCGCACCGCCTGGTTATCGATGGCCCTTCGCGGATCGTGTTCGATGATGTGTTAGTGGGCGACGTATGGCTGGCGAGCGGCCAGTCCAACATGCACCTGCGATTGCGCTCCGTGCCGGACTACACCGCCGCCCCAGAAAAGTTCACCAACTCGCAGGTGCGCTTCATCCGACTGGGCGAACGCCCGACGCTCAAGCCGTCCGCCGACATCGAACGCGCCAAGGAGTTCGCGCGCGGCTGGGTTGAGGGCGCGCCCGGCCAAGCCAGGGAAATCAGCGCGGTAGGCTGGGTCTTCGCGGATCGCCTTCAGCGCGAGTTCGGCGTGCCGGTTGGGCTCATCCACGCCGCCCATGGCGCCACCCGCAACGAAGCCTGGATGCCCGAGCACGCGGTGCGCGCGGTGTCGGAAGACGAGAAGCTGCTCGCCAAGGCCACCGACGCGAAAAACCCGTGGATTTTCTACAACGGCCTGATCGCGCCTCTCATCGCTCTCCCGCTCAAGGGTTTTATCTGGTATCAAGGCGAGGCCAACGGCCACGCCCCGTTCCGATATGAGGCCGCCTTGCGCGGTCTGATTCGTTCCTGGCGCGAGGCCTGGCGCGACGACTCGCTTCCGTTCTACCTGGTCCAATTGCCATCCTACCCGTTCACAACGGATCGCACGGGCGAGTCGTGGGCCTGGATTCGGGAAGCCCAGGCCAAGGTCGCTGCCTCCGAACCGAAAACCGCCTTGGCGGTCACCCTCGATTTGGGCGAATTCGATGACATCCATCCCTTGCAAAAAGCGGAGGTGGGCCGACGTCTGGCGGTGGTCGCCATCGCCGACCTTCGGGGCGAGCGTGCGCAGGCGGAAGGCCCCGCGCTGGCTCAGGCCACCTTCGAGGCCGGCCGGGCCGTGCTGACTTTCGCCAACACGCGCGGCGGTTTGCAGGCGAAGCGGGTGGTCATGAATCGCCAAAAGGGCTTGGCGCCGCAAACCGACCCCGAGGCCCTGCGCGCGGAAGAGGGGGTGTTGTTGGGCTTTTCCCTCGCCGGAGCGGATGGCAACTATCACGCGGCCGAGGCCGAGATTCGAGGCGATCAGGTCATCGTGCGAAGCGCCCACGTCGCCAGGCCCGAGTCGGTTCGCTACGGCTGGGCTAACTTCAGTCTGGGCAACCTCGCCAACGGGGCGGGCTTTTTCGCTTCTCCGTTCAGGACGGATTCCGCCCCCATGCCCGACGCTCTCAAGCAAACGCCCTATTGGGCTCGAGCCAAGGCCATCACACCCGCGGGGGATTGACGCGCCGCCCACCCACGCCCGAGGTCCCCGCCAAATCCAGAAAGTCATGATTCGCTCGGCGGTGAAGCTCATGTTCCTCGTGCGGAAGCTAGCGGTGTCCGGGACAGAAACCAATTTCACAGGTATTGTTCGGCGCGCTTTGCACAGCAGGCCGCTGCCGCGCCAAGCCTTGGCTTTTCCCAAGGATGTTCTTCTCGGGCCGTCATCACGTTCGGTTGGCGTTACTCTGTTTCAGCCCGGAAAAACTGCTGTCAGCGCCACGGGCGCAATCGACGCCCCCGCCTTCGCTCTCAAAACGCTCACGCCTGGCGGCGCCATCGTCGTCGGCTCGTTAGTCCCCTAAAATCACTCGATCCCACTGTGACAATACGAACCATATCTCGTTCCGCGGTTCTCTTATTCTCGATATTGCTAGGTGCACAGCTTCCTTCGCGCGCCGTAGATCTCGAAGCGGGTTTTGCCAACCCGTCAGGCGACGCCAAACCGCTCGTTTGGTGGCACTGGATAAACGGAAACGTCACCAAGGAAGGGATACGCGCCGACCTCGAGGACATGAAGCGCGTGGGGATCGGCGGCGCGCAAATCCTCGATTGCGCGATCTACTTGCCGAAGGGGCCCGTGCGCTACGGCACCGACTCCTGGCATGAACATATTCAGTATGCGCTTAAAACCGCGGCCGAGCTCGGCCTCGAAATCTCCGTCGCCAACAGCGCGGGATGGTCCGGCAGCGGCGGCCCTTGGATCAAGCCGGAGCAGGGCATGAAGGTTGTTGTCTGGAGCGAAACGGAAACTCGGGGCGGCAAGATATCCCTCGATGTCCCGAAGCCCAAAACGAAACTCGCCAACTATTGGGATCTGGCCGTCCTCGCGGTGCCAAAGACATCGGAGCGACTCCAGAAGCTGCCCCAAAAAATCTTCTCACAACCCCTGCCCACGGTTCGCCCGCCCTTGTCTGATACGCCTGGCATACCGTTGAGCCAGGTTCTCAACCTCTCGGAAAAAATGGATGAGCAGGGACGCCTGTCCGCCACCCTGCCTGAGGGCGAATGGGTTGTCCTGCGTTTTGGATACACGCCCACCGGCTCCACGGTTCACCCGGCGCAGCCGGAGGGCTACGGCTTCGAGGCCAACAAGCTCGACGTAGACACGGTCACCTACCAATTCGAGCAGTCGCTCGGCCGCATCATCCGCGAGGCCGGACCGCTTGCCGGGACCACGCTCAAGGGCGTGCTCTACGACAGCTTCGAAGCCGGCATGCAAAACTGGACGGAAAAATTCCCCGCCGACTTCACCGCGCTCAAAGGCTACGATTTCATCCCTTGGCTGCCTTTGCTTACCGGACGTATCCTCGGCTCCCAAAATCAGGCCGAGGCCGTGTTGTGGGATTTTCGCGACGCGCTGGACCACCTCTTTACCGAAAATTATTTCGGCACGATTCGACGGCTGGCCGCGGCGCGCGGGCTCCAGGTTTACTCCGAGTCGCAGGGCGGCCCCCTGAACCCGGTCACGAATAATCGCCACGTGGACGTGCCGATGAACGAGTTTTGGATGCAAGGCGTCGAAGGTCGCGCCAAGAGCATCAAGCTCACCGTATCCGCCGCGGCGTTTTACGGCCGTCCGATCGTCGGCGCCGAGTCGTTCACCGCCAAACCCGAGGACGGAAAATTCCAGGCCATACCCTCCACGCTCAAGAAGCCCGGCGACTATGCTTTCTCGCTGGGCGTGAATCGCTTCATTTTCCATCACTACACTCATCAGCCTGTCACTGCGGCCGCGCCCGGCTTCTCGCTTGGCCGCTACGGCACTCACTTTGGCCGTCTCAACACTTGGTGGCCCTACGCCGATGCGTGGATAAGTTACTTGTCGCGCAGCCAGTTTCTGCTCCAGCAAGGTCGTATCGTCGCCGACATAGGAATCCTCGTCGATGAAGACATGGGTTACCGTATGCCAGGCCGAGAGGACCAACTGCCGCCGGGCTACGATTTCCTCGCGTTTATCCCGTCGCAGCTCGCCGAGATGTCCGTGCGCGACGGTCGTGTCGTTCATCCCCAAGGCCCGAGCTTCGCGCTCCTGCAATTTCCCGAGGTCTGGCCCGCGCGCGTCGAGACGCTGCGCGAACTTAAGCGTCTGGTTTTTTCCGGGGCGATCATCCTGGGCAGGCCGCCCATCGCGCCAGCCGGTCTAGCGGATCTCAAAGACAAACCCGAGTTCGACGCGCTGATCGCCGAACTGTGGGGCGACCTCGACGGCAAAGCCAGGAAGAGCAGGAAATTCGGCGCCGGTTCCGTGAACCGAGGTTTTTCCCCTGAAGCCGTGCTTGAGCGGCACATGCTGCCTCCTGACGTCTCCTGGGGCGATGCGAGCGCGGATTTTAAATTCATCCACCGCACTGCGCCCGAGGGCGAAGTGTATTTTGTTTTTAACAACTCTGAAAAATCCACCCTCGGCGAAATCAAGTTCCGCCAGTCTGGCCGGCGTCCGGAGATATGGGACGCCACCACGGGAATCCGCGCCGACGCTCCAATCTACTCGGCCACCAAGGACAGTGTGACCGTCTCCATCCAGTTCGAGCCCTGGGGCTCTGTTTTTGTCATCTTTCGCAAGGCGCTGCCGGAGCGCTGGGTGAGCGCCGCGCCCGGCGCTAATCTTGAGCTCAAGAACGGCACGATGCTCTTTGGCGGCGCGGCGCAGACTGTCGCGTATTCCGACGGCACTACACGGACCTTCACGGCGCCGATTTTGAGTGCGCCGACCGCCATCGCCGGCCCATGGGCGGTCGATTTCACCGAAGGTCGAGGCGCTCCCGCGTCGGCGACTTTCGCCCAGTTGAGCTCGTGGAGCGATAGTGCCGACGTCGGCATCAAACACTACTCGGGCACTGCTTTGTATCGCACCCGCTTCCAATCCGAGTCCGCCAAGGAGGGGCGGCGAGCCATCCTGGACCTCGGCCAGGTCGCCGACATCGCCCGCGTTTTCATAAATGGACAATCCGTGGGCGTGCTCTGGCGTCCACCCTTCCGCGTCGACGTCACCAGGCTCCTGCGCGACGGTGAAAACACGCTCGAAGTCAGCATCGCCAATCGTTGGATCAACCGACTCATCGGCGACGAAGCGATCCCGGTGGACTACGCGTATCAACCGGAAGGCGTGAGCAAGTTTACCGACGGGCACCTCTTGTCACTTCCCGACTGGCTCTACGACCCTGCGAAACTGTCCACGCGCAAGCGCCACAGTTTCTTCGTTTGGAAGCATTACGACGCCAATTCGCCGCTCGTTCCTTCCGGCCTGCTGGGTCCGGTCCGCATCGAGTGGCAGGCAACGATCACCCTATAACCGAATTTGTAATCCTGCGTTCGGCCGGGACGACTTAGCCCGTGACCGGCTTCGTATGGCCCAATTTTTCCTGTATGGCCTTGGGTCCACTCCTCGGCGTCGCCTTCCGCGTCCAACCCCCAAAGATTAAAGCGCTGGCCCGCGCACGATAGTTGAACGACGGCGAGCTGTTGGAAAAGCAAACCCGACACTACATGCCTCTATGCGACAGCGGCGGCCACTGCGCTATCCCGTTTTTTGCGTGCGCATGCACAGGGAACTCAACGATCCTGATGTTCGGTCTGAAGATCATCACTAAACGATGAGCGCACTACGCAGCCTGCATGCACTTCACATCGGTGGATTCTTGACGATGCTAGATGGTTTTAAGGCCCTGAAACTGCTTCGGCTACATCTTGTCGCATCTTGGGGTAAGATGCCCTCGATCCACTTTAATCTACTTGGACGCCGCATACTCGTTTCCTTCGTCAGCCGCGTTTCCGGCTTTGAGGTTTCTACTCCCGTCCCGGGCACTATCTTCAGAGGCGCGTGACAGGTTCGATTTTAACGGACGCTTCGTTTCCGGGCCCCGTAGATTAATTCTACCTGACGCGAAAAAACAAAAACGGCCGCTCTTGCGGAGCGGCCGTTTGCATCGCGAGGAGGCGTTGTTGTTAGCGACGCTTGCGGCGCAGTCCCACCGCGAGGCCCGCCGCGGCCAGGCCCACGAGGGCCGAGTAGGTGGAGGGCTCGGGAATGGGCGCGCCGACGGTCACCGCGACGCTGCCCAGGCTGCCGTTGGCGGCGTTGGCGTTCAGGCCTGAAACGGAGAAGCCCAGTTGCAGTATTTTGCCTTGATGGGCGGAGAGATCGGCGGCGAGGTTGAAGGTCGAGCCGGAGATCAGGTTGGCGGTTTGATAAACATCCAAAGAATAGCTGTTGGAGGGATTAAGCACCTTGATGAAAGCGACGGCGCTATAACCACCAGCCAAGGTGTAGCTGTCGATCGTGCCGGCGAAGCTGGCGGACGCGGTGTTGATGGAAGCAGTCTCCACAAACGTATTCGCCTCCATGAACTTGTTTCCGAAGAGACCGTTTCTCCAGAAGCCGTCGTTGTTATCGGCGTAGGTGTTGAAATTCGGCTCCAGAACCAGCTTGTCGCCAAGATAGGTGCCGGTGTTGGACACGGCCACCGTGGTCTTGAGATCGGCCAAGCCCCAGGGGTTGCCAAAAATGTAGCCGCCGGGAGCGCCGGCGTTGTTATCAAACACATTCATATAGCCCACCCAGCCTTCCGCGCGGGCGGTCGAGGCAAATAGGCCGAGGGCGGTTGTCAGTGCGAGCAGGACGGACTTCTTGGTCATGGTGGTTGGGGTTTTGGGATTTTTCATTTCCGACTCTTTTTTGCTTTAAAAATGCCGGGATTGGTTTCTTTTTGTTACATAGAATTGCATTCGTCAAGCGTATTGACATAGCTGTCCTTTCCCCCGGTTCGAGAGCTTGGCCCTTTCTTTAACGACCCCATGAAAACCCACCCTCGGGCGACCTCGCGCGCCTTCACGTTGATCGAGTTGCTCACCGTCATCGCCATCATCGGGATCCTTGCCGCGATCATCATCCCCACCGTCGCGAGCGTCCGTCAGACGGCCCAGGCCTCGGTCTGCCTTTCCAATGTCCGCCAGATCGCCCTGGCCGCCACGATCTACGCCAACGACAACCGTGGACGTCTGCCCGACGCGGGCGCGGGCACGGATCCTCTCTGGGCGCGCACGTTGGCCACCTACATCAACGTGCCCGCCTCGCAAAAGGCCTCCATCTTCGTGTGTCCGGGCACCTCGATCCCGGTCGAGGAAACCACCAATCCCTACGGACCCACCAATCCCACCGGGGACATCGTGCTCACTTACGGCATGCACGCGGGCCTGATGCCGCGCGGACAGACCGCCCTGCTCGTCAATCAGGTGAAGCGCCCGAGCGAGGTCATTCTCGTGGCCGACATGTGCCAGGACCCCAACAACAAGGGCTGGACGCCCAACTCGATCGAGCAGCCTTCCATCTTCGCCTCCCAGAGCGGAGGCCGCGGCGGCTCGGCCAACCTGGAGGACTTCATCAGCACCGCCACCGACGACGACACTGGCAACAATCGCTGGATGCGCTATCGTCACAAGAGCCGCGTGAACGTCGGCATGGTCGACGGGCGCGCCGTCTCCTTTGCCAAGGGCCAGGTGAAAAATCGCAACGTGATCATCGGCGAATAATTCCCCGCCGCTTCCCCCTTCCCCCGAAACGCCCCCTTTACCCCGATGAAATTCCCCCTGCCCTCCGCCCGCGCGTGCCTGGCGCTCGCCTTGGCCGGCGCGCTCTCGCCGACGCTCCCCGCCGCGACCACCACTCTCCTCGACCTCAACTTCAACACCGCCAGCTCCGGCTACGCGGGCTGGGGCTCGACCGCGCTCACCGGCACGCCCGGCGCCGGCGTGTCCACGCTCGTCCCCACGCTGCCGACCGACGCGGGCTTCGCGAACAACCTGTTCTCCACCGCGCCCACCAGCGGCTACCTCGCGCTCGCGCCCAACGCCTCCGCGGTCACGTCGAGCACCTACTTCGGCGGCTGGGCGGCCAACGTCACGCTCGCCACCATCAACAGTCCCTACGTCGCCGGCGGCCTGGGCCAGGCCGACCTCTCCAAGATCTCCTACACCGCGCGCGTCCGCGCCCGCGGCATGCCCGCCAACGGCGCCGTCGTCATCCTCGAGCTGCGCGGCAGCGGCGACAACCCCAACATCCCCACCGCCGGCTACAGGCGCCTCCGCTTCGAGCCCGTCCTCCTCGCCGGCAACGACTGGACCACCATCGGCGGCACGCTCGACACCGCCGGCCTCACCGCCGCCAAGGGCTCCACCTACGCCTTCCCCGTATCCGCCGCCCAATACACCGCGCTCGTCGAGGTGAGCGGCTTCAACCAGTTCGGCGCCACCGGCTACGTCGCCTACAACACCCCCACGGGTCCGTCCAACGGCGGACGCAAGAACCCCGGCTTCGGCTTCACCGGCGGCATCCGCGTGGAGATCGACGACGTGCGCCTCGTCGTCACCGATCCCGCCACCACCGGCTACGTCGCGGCCACCACGCCCGCCCAGCTCCTGCGCAACGCCAACTTCAACACCGGCGACGCCAACTGGACCTTCTTCGAGGGCGCCTACGTTTCCACCGACTCCTGGAGCGAGGACGGCTCCTACTTCGCCCTCATCCCCGGCTGGAGCGGCACGCCCTACGACGGCTTCATGCAGACCTCCATCGCCGTGAGCCCCGCCAACGGCGACTTCTTCACCGCCACCTTCCGCGCGCGCTTCGAGGCCAACTACCAGGCCACCCGCACCATCGTCGCGTTCATGGACGGCGGCGGCGTGAACACCTTCCTCGAGGCCGACCTCACCGACGAGATCGCCCCGCGCCTCGGCCAGTGGCACACCTACCAGGCCACGTTCCGCGCCTCCGCCGCCAACCTCGCCGCGATGAACGGGCAGATGTCGCTCAAGATCCAGCCGCTCGGCCGCCGCGTAAACGGCACGCCGTTTTCCAGCGTCCTGATCGACAATGTCGTCCTCTCCCAGGCCGACGCCGCCACCGTCGGCCCGCAGATCGCGGTCAAGGTCGCCGGCGCTTCCCGCCTCAATGGCGAGACCGCCACGCTCCTCAGCCCGCTGGTCGGCAAGACCACGCCCTACTCGCTCCGCCTCGAAAACCAGGGCGGGCAGGATCTCACCATCAGCTCGGTCAGCGCCACCGGCGGCTTCGCCCTCTCCGGCGTCACCCTGCCCATCGTGCTCGCGCCCGGCGCCAGCCGCGTCGTCAACATCACCGCCAGCCCGACCGCCCTCGGGCCCGTGGCTGGCTCGCTCACCGTGGTCAGCAACGATAAGAACGCCGCCGACCAGAGCATCACGGTCAACCTCTCCGCCACCGCCGTTCCCCTGTCCGACACCTTCGACGGCGCGACCACGCCCGCCCAGCTCGGATGGTTTACCTTCGCCTCCAGCGCAAACCTCGCCGCCTCCAGCACGCTCACCCAGGCCTCCGGCGCCCTCGTCCTGAACGTCGACTCCACCAACGACGACTATCCCTGGACCTACATCGTCAGCAAACCCTTCGCCTCGCCCGGCCCGATCGATCTCGCCTCCAGCTCCCTCCAGGTCGCGCTCCGCGCCCAGGGCGTGTATTCCGGGCTCACGGAAAACAAGGTGCAGGTCCGCCTCGAGTCGCTCAACGCCGCCGGCGGCGTCACCGGCCGCATCGAGCTGGGCTCGCCGGTCGACGAGACCACCGCGGGCGCGGCCCCCGGCGGCACGGCCTACTTCGCGCCGGACGGCACGCCGGACCGCGTCGCGGTCCGCCTGCCCGAGGGGGGCTCTTACACCACCGTCGGCGGTCCGCTCGCCTCCACCGGCGTGAATACCAGCTTCGATCCCAACGCCCCCGCCTTCCGCCTCGTGGTGCAGATGAGCGACTTCGACTTCGACCTCGACGCGGGCAACATCGTCCAGGTCGACGCCATCACGCTCAATCTCAGCACCCGCGCCTTCGGACTGGCGAACGGCGGCTTCGAGTCCGACGCCACCGACCCCGCCACCGGCGCCGCCCCCTCGGGCTGGCTCCAGTTCCCCGTCGAGGGCGTGAGCAAGAACATCGTCGCCAACGGCGCCGCCCTCTACAACGCCTCCCTCGGCGCGCTCGACACCGGCGCCCTCTCGTCCGCCTACGCCGGCGCCAAGGTGCTGAAGGTGTATGGACAAAACTACTACGCGGGTGGCGTCTGGCAGGGGCCGTCCCAGACCGGAACGGTCTACCAGGAGTTCCCGCTCGACGACACCGGCTCGCTCGCCGCCGGCGCGGTGCTGCACGCGCGCGGCGTCGCCAGGGTGCTCTCCATTGATCCGCTCACCGGCGGCTCCGCCTTCCGCTACGGCTTCAAGTATCTCGACGCCGCCGGCAACGAACTTTCCCGCGACGTCACCAGCATCACCGCCGGCTCCGTCGCCCTCGACCGATGGATACCGCTCGTGGTCAACGGCACCGTGCCGGCCGGCGCGGCCCGCGTGCAGCTCGTCTCCGAGTTCGTGCAAAACGCCGCCACCGACGCGGGCTCGGTCTACCTCGACGATCTCTCCGTCGGCTTCGGCGCCGTCGCGCCCTCCGTCTCCGTCGGCGGCACGACCTACCACCTCGCCTGGTCGGACGAGTTCGACGGCAATGCGCTCAACCTCGCCCACTGGACTCACGACGTCGGCCAGGGCGTGAACGGCTGGGGCAACAACGAGGCGCAGACCTATACCACCTCCACCGACAACGTCCGCGTCGCCAACGGCGTGCTCGTCATCGAGGCGATCAAGAGCGGCTCCAGCTGGACCTCCGGCCGCATCAACACCCTCGGCAAGCGCGGCTTCAAATACGGCAAGATCGAGTTCCGCGCCAAGCTCCCCTCCGGCGTCGGCCCCTGGCCCGCGGCCTGGATGATGGGCACCGACATCGGCTCCGTCGGCTGGCCCGCCTGCGGCGAGATCGACGTGATGGAGTGGAAGGGCACGACACCCAACGTCGTCGGCCACGCCACCCACTCGCCCAGCCGTTTCGGCGGCAACGCCATCTCCACCTCCGCCCCGGTCGCCAATCCGTCCGGCTCCTTCAACACCTACGCGGTCCAGTGGTCGCCCGGCCAGGTCGTCTTCAGCGTCAACGGCGTCGCCACCGGCAGCTGGTCCACCGTCGAGGCGGGCAATCCCTTCGAGAAGGAGTTCTTCCTCCTGCTCAACCTCGCCATGGGCGGCAGCTACGTCGGCAACACCATCGACCCCGCCCTCACCTCCGCGCGCTACGAGGTGGACTACGTGCGCGTCTATCAGGCCGCGCCCGCGCCCGCCCTGAGCGCCTACCAGCAGTATCTCCAGGGTCGCGGTCTCTCCACCTCGCTCGCCTTCGACGCCGACGCGGACGGCGACGGCGTGGCCGAGGGTGTTCGCTACGCCTTCGGGGACGCCGCGCCCCGCCTCGGCTCCGCGCCCGCCTCGCTGACGCGCGACGGCAACGCCTACACCTACACCTTCGACGTGCGCGACGATGCCGGGCTCACGCTCACGCCCGAGGTGAGCAACGACCTCGCCACCTGGGCCACGGCTGCGAACTACACCCTCACGCCGGCCGCCGGCGCTCCCGCGGGCTTCGCGCGCCGCGTGCTGGTGGTGAACGCCGCCCCGGCCAACCGGGTGTTCTTCCGCCTGCGGGTCGGCAATTGACGCCGCGTTCGCCTCGCGGCCCCGTTCGCGCCCGACCGGGCGCGGGCGGGGCTTTTTTGTTTATAGGGGGGCGGGCGCGTCCTGCGACGCGCCACCGCTTCAGGCCGACCGCGGCGGCGCGATCGTCTCGCCCGGGCGGAGGTTGCAGTCCAGCAGGATGTGCTGGGGCACGTCGAAGCGCTTGCGCACCATGTCGGTCAGGCGCTTCGCGCCGATCACGCCGATCTGCCGGTAGGGAATCTCCACCGTGCTGAGGACCGGCGAGCCGGGCGGCCGCGCGATGCCGTCGAAGCCCGTCACCGAGACATCCCTCGGCACATCGACGCCGCGCGTCTTGAGCCACGTGATCAATTCGTAGGCCTGGTGGTCGGCCGCGCAGATCCACGCCGTCACGCCCTCGCGGGTGAGTTTCAGCACCTGTTCGCTGGCCCGGTCAACCGACGCCGGATCGCTGCCCTCGGCCAGCACGCAGTCCTCGAGGCTAGGCTTGAGCCCGAGGGTGGTGAGTTTTTCCAGATACGCGCCGTAGCGGCGCAGCGCCCAGCTCGCCTCGACCGAGTATTTCCAGGTGAAAAAACCGATGCGCCGGTGGCCGGCCTCGTGCAGCGCGTCCACCAGCCGGCTGATCCCGCGGTGATGGTCCACGTCCACGCAGTCGAGCGGCGCGGTGCCGTATTGCTCGACCAGCGACACCACCGGATAGGTCGCCATCAGCTCGTCGACCGTGGCGCGCGGGAAGGGGTAGATGAGCAGCACGCCCTTCCACTTTCGCCGCCGCGAGGAGGCGATCTCCTGGCACGAGGAATCGTCCAGGCCGGAGCCGCGCGAGTGCACGTAGTGCAGGTCGAGCCCGGTCGCCACCGTGCGCAGATACTCGGTCACGCCGATCAGAATCTGCTGGCCCGGATTGTCGTAGAGGGTGTTCTCGAAGCTCGGCAGATCGACGCAGACCAGCACGCCCATCATGAGCTTTTGCAGCCGCGGGGTGTGCGCCCGGGGCTTGGCCTTTTCCATGTGCGAGTAGTTCAGACGCGAGGCCAGGTCGAAGACCTTCGCCCGCGTCTCCGGGCTGATGCCGGGATGGTTGGTGAAACACCGCGAAACCGTGGCGCGCGACAACCCTAGCTTGGTGGCGATCAACTGCTGACTGGCGCTGGCTTTGCTCATCCCGTGCATGCGGTAAGTTGTAGAAACAAGGGTGCAACTGAAAACCCGGAAAAACCCTGCGCTTCCTGCAAGATTACCCTTGTCCGAATGGGATAAAAGAGCCTCTATTTTAATGCAATGTAGTGCAACTTTAGAGTGCGCTACCCGTTTGCGTCTTCTGTTTTCCCCATGCACCTCGCGCACCCTTCCGTGGTTTCCCTGGCCCCAGGCCCGCAAGCGAGCTGGAGCCTGCTGCGCAACGGCTCCCCGCTCACCATCCGGGGGGTCGGCGGCGCCGGCCGTCCCGACTTGCTGGCCGCGCTCGGCGGCAACGCGTTTCGCACCTGGCACACCGAGGACTCGCGCGTGCTCGACGAGGCCCATGCCGAGGGGCTCGTCGTCATGGCCGGGCTGAGCGTGGGCCACGAGCGCCACGGGTTTGACTACACCGATCTCGCCCGCGTGGAGCGGCAGCGCGTCGACCTGCTGTGCATCGTGCGCGCCCTGAAGGATCATCCCGCGCTGCTGGTGTGGGGGCTGGGCAACGAGACCGAGGGCTTCGAGCGGCCCGAGGGCAATCCCCTCGTCTGGCGCGAGCTCGACACCCTCGCGCGCCTCATAAAGGAGGAGGACCCGCTGCATCCGGTCTGCACCGTCATCGCCGGACCCGGGGAAAAGAAACTCGCCTCCTTCCAGCGCTACTGCCCGCACGTCGACATCCTCGGCGTGAACGCCTACGGCGACGCGCACCTCATTCCCGATGCCTTGGAGCGCGCCGGCGTCACCCGACCCTTTCTCCTCACCGAGTTCGGTCCCACCGGCCACTGGGAGGTGAGGCAGACGCCGTGGGGCGCGCCCATCGAGCCGGCGGGTCACGAAAAATTCCGCACCTACCTCCAGACCCACCGCGACATCATGGCGCGCGCGCCAGGCCGTTGCCTCGGCACCTTCGCCTTCCTCTGGGGGCACAAGCAGGAGGTCACGCCCACCTGGTATGGCATGTTTCTTCCCTCCGGGGAAAAAACGCCCGCGGTCGACGCCATGGCGCTCGCGTGGACCGGGGCCAAGGCCGCCGATCCCTCGCCCCATATTCTCGGCTTCGATTCCCCGCTGGCCGAGGCCACGGTCGCGCCCGGCTCGGTCCACGAGATTCTCGCGCGCCTCTCGCCCTCCGCCGCTCCGCTCGAGCTCGACTGGAGGATCCTCGAGGAGAGCTCCGACCGCAGGATAGGCGGCGACCCGGAGCGCGTGCCGCCCGACTGGTCGCGCTGCGTCCGCCCCCTCGCGGGCAACCGCTGCCGCGTGTCCGCCCCCGAGACGCCGGGCGCGTATCGGCTTTTTCTCTACGCGCGCGACGGCCGGGGCGGAGGCGTGGCCGCCAACTTTCCCTTCCGCGTGGCCTGAAGCCGCCGGCAGGATGTATTCGAAATATAACCACGAATTTCACGGATACAGGCCAATCTCCGCGCCTATCCGTGCCCTTCGTGATCGTGGTGAAGCCTGACTGCCTGGAGCGTTGGTGCAGGCTGCCCGCGCGCGCCTGTGATCAGGGCGCGGAGGCCTCGACGAAAAAGGGGAAATTTTCCGCGCTCGCGCCGCCGCGTCCGTCGCGGACCTTCAGAAACAGCCGGTAGGCGCCGGGGCGCGAGGGCGCGATGAACTCCGTGTCGCCGCCCTCGGCGCGGAGCATCTCGACCTGCACGTGCGGCGGCTCCGCCTCGCGGTCTCCGCCCATTTTGCGATCGGTGCTTTCCTCCAGCACGAACCACTCCGCCGTCCACGCGTCGCCGTCGGGATCGCTGATCCCGGCGCGGGCTTGGATCTTCGCGCCCGGGGGCACCTTCGCCAGCCTCGCCGGCGATTCCAGCCCGCCCACGACCGGGGAACGGTTCTCGGGCCAGCGCCCGGTCCACGCCCGCGCCATCGCGTCCACCGCGGGCAGCTTTTCACCCGTGCGCAGAAACATGCCATACCACGTCCCCGTGGTCTCCTGCTTCTGCCCCCACACGAAGGCGAAGGTGCCCGTGCAGCGCGGGTCCGCGTTCACCCGCGCATAGGTGGCGGCGTAGCGCGCGGCCTTGTCCTCGCTCGAGGGCTCGATGGGCGCGCCCCACGGCGCCTGCTTCACCTCCCAGTGCCCCAGCGGGCCGAATTCCGCGAGGATGAAGGGCTTCGTCCAGCCCGCCGCCGTCAGGTCGTCGGCCAGGGCGGGCGCGCTGCCATAGGCGTTGACGCCCAGGATGTCGATCGAGGGGACGAGTTCGCGGATCTGCTCCACCTCGGCCTTCTCCGCCACCGCCACCACCATGCACACCGGATGGTCTGGATCCTCCTCCTTGATGATTTTGGCCAGTTCCTCCAACTCGCGAAAAATCCGCCGGCTCGATTCCGCGCCCGGCGGACCCTCCATCTCGTTGCCCAGCCCCCAGAGCAGCACCGCCGGATGGTCGCGGTAGCGCCGCACCGCCGCGCGCACCTCTTCGCGCTGACGGGCCACCTGCGCGGGGTCGCCGTAGTCGAAGCCGTGGCGCTCGTGGCCGATCCAGAGGCCGACCATGGCGGTCAGGCCGTGCTCCGCCGCGCGGTCGAGCAGGGTGCGCCCGTCCTCGCCGGGCTCCAGCTGGTCGACGCCCCAGGTGCGGATGGTCGTCGCCCCGAGCCGCTTCGCGAGCGCGAGCTCCGCGTGCCCGCCCACGCCCCGGACCTCGTAGGGCTCGCCGTTGCGCGTCAGCATCCAGCCCTCGCCGCGCGGCTCCACCCGGACCACCGCCGCCGAGCCCGGGGCCGCCGCCGCGCACGCGCAGGCCAGCCAGGCGGCGAAGCGAAGAAGGAGGCCTATTCGGGGTGTATTCATTATAGTGTTACAAGGTTTTGCGAAATTCATTCCCGCGCAAGCGGGGCCTTCCCCGCCGCCTCGCGGTAGAAGACCGCCCCGGCGGGCGGGGGCGCGTCCGGCCGCGCCGCGGGCTTGGGCCGGCGGGCCGCGTCCCACAGGCCCCAGTTGTCGTCCGCCTGTTTCCAGGGCTCGTCGAAGGCGGAAAAATAGAACATCGCGGCCGGCCGGGAAAACCCGTCCCCGGGCGAAAGGCCGTCCGGGCCGTAGGCCCAGGCCATCATGTCCGTGAAATACCACGCCTGGTTGGTCGGGTGGGCCTGGTGAAGGGCGAAGTCCCGGACCTTGGCCTCGTTCAGCCGGGCGGAGGGCAGGCTTTGCCAGCCGGTCTCGCCGATCACGATCGGGATGCGGCGCCCGGCGGCGTCGAGCGCGGCGCGCACGGCGGCGAAGTTGGCCCGCGCGTAGTCCCGGGCCGCGTCCATCATGGCGCGGGCGCGTCGCTCCTCCGGGACGTCGAGCCGGCGGAAATTCCACAGGTTGAAGCCCGCGTCCCAGTAGGCGTAGGTGTGCACCGAGGCGTAGTCGATCCGGCCC
>JAIXVY010000078.1 GCA_027482505.1 Opitutaceae bacterium
CCTCCGGTCGCGGCGGCAAGGGCCAGACCGCCCGCTCCGGCGGCTCCATCCGCCCCGGCTTCGAAGGCGGCCAGATGCCCCTTTACCGCAAGCTGCCCCACCGCGGCTTCAACAACTACAACTTCCGCGTCGAATATCCCGTGATCAACGTCGGCGACCTCGCTTCGCTCGACGCCAAGATCACCGAGGTCAACGCCGAGGTGCTCGCCTCCGCCGGTCTCATCCGCGGCGGCGTCTCCACGGTCAAGATCCTCGGCACCGGCGAGATCACCCGCGCCCTCAAGGTCACTGCGGCCAAGTTCTCCGAATCCGCCAAGGCCAAGATCGAGAAGGCCGGCGGCCAAGCCATCGTCGCCTGACGCGCCACCGCATGTCGCGAATCGGTCACGCCGCCGTGACATGACGCCTCTTTGGGGCGGGTGAGCGCTTTACGGCGCCCCCGCCCCTTTTTCCGTTTTTCGTTCGTTCCCCTTTTTCCAACGTGTTTTCCGCCTTCACCAATTCCCTGAAGATTCCCGAGCTGCGCTCCCGCATCTTCTACACCCTCGCGCTTCTTTTCGTGGCCCGAGTCGGCGCGCACATTCCGCTGCCCGGCCTGGATCCCCAGCCGCTGCAGGAATTCTTCAAGGACAACGTGGCCGGCGCCGGCGGCGCCGTTGTCGGTCTCTACAACATGTTCACGGGCGGCGCGCTGCTCAAGGGGGCCGTGTTCGCCCTGGGCATCATGCCCTACATCAGCGCGTCGATCATTTTCCAGCTGATGAGCGCCGTGGTGCCCGCGCTCAGCCGCCTTCAGCAGGAGGGAGACGTGGGTCGCCAAAAGCTTACCCAATACACCCGCTACGCCACCGTGGTCATCTGCTTGATCCAAGGCGCGCTTCTCATCCTCACCCTCGAGAATCCGGCCCGCCTGTTCCAGGGCTATGACGTCAACACCTACGGCAGCATCGTGGTCGCCAACCACACGTCGTTCCTGCTGACTTCGATGATTTTCCTCACCGCCGGAACCATGGTTCTCATGTGGCTGGGCGAGCAGATCACCGCCCGCGGTATCGGTAACGGCGTCTCGCTTTTGATCACGGTCGGCATTCTCGCAGACATCCCGGGAGCCGCGGCGGCCCTGTGGAGCCTGGTCAACGCCCCCATCGGCGTTAAGGCCATCGGCGCCCCACAGCTCGTGGTCATGCTTATCCTCTTCGTTCTCGTGACCATGGGGCTCATCGCCGTCGTGCAGGGCCAGCGCAAGATCCCCGTTCAATACGCCAAGCGCGTCGTCGGAAACAAGGTCATGGGCGGCCAGAACTCCTTCCTTCCGCTCAAGGTCAACTACTCCGGCGTCATGCCCGTGATCTTTGCCAGCGCGATTCTTCTGTTCCCCCAGCAGATCTTCGCCCAGGTCGGCGCCGCTTTCGATCTTCGTTTCCTCGTGGAGTTCTCCAACAACCTGCTCCGCGGTCACTGGACCTACTACGCGCTGATGGGGTTCCTCATCCTGTTCTTCAGCTATTTCTGGGTGTCCGTCATGTTTAAGCCGATCCAGATCGCCGATGATCTCAAGAAATACGGCGGCTACATCCCCGGGGTGCGCCCTGGCGAGCCCACCGCCCGCTTCCTCGACTTCGTCATGACCCGTCTCACTCTCGCGGGCGCGATTTTCCTGACGGTCATCTCCGTCATGCCCGACGTGCTCCTGTTCGAGCTCAACGTTCCGCAGCGCATCGCGATTTTCTTCGGCGGCACGGGCATGCTCATCACCGTCGGTGTCATCCTCGACACCATGAAACAGGTCGAGACCTTCCTCTTGCAGCGTCACTACGATGGCTTCCTAAAGAAGGGGCGCGTTCGCTCCCGTTCCACTGGCAATGTCGGAGGCGCGCTCAACGAAGCCGCCGATATGGCCACCGTGGGCAAGCTTTGGACCGTCTTGGGTATCATCTTCGCCATCGGCATCGCCGCTTGGGCGGTGAAATATTTCCAAGCCCGCTAAAAAGCGGCTTTACAGGCCGCTCGGTGTCTGATTTGTCTTCAAATCTTTTCCCCATAACGGCCGGCCGCTCATCCAAGCTGCTGGTCCTTGGTGGAGAATCCAGCCTCCCCGAGGCTTGGCTCGATCACTTCCGTTCTTTGCACATTGAGCACGTCTCTCCCGGCCTATTGGTAAGCCAGGAGATTTGTCGCCGCTCGCCGCTCGGCCAATCCGCCGGGCACGCGATGCAGCGTGGGACTCCGGTCCCCGCCGAAACCATAGTCGCGCTTGCGCGTCGTTGGTTTATGGCGCGCAAACCCGATGCGGGATTCGCCCTTGCGGGCTTCCCGGCTACGTTGCTCCAAGCCCGTATTCTTGATGAGTGGCTCGACGCCCGGGACGAAAGTCTCGACGCCGTTCTCGCCTCAACGCCCGCCTCCGCGCGCGGCGAACTCGCCGACTACTACCGCCTGCATGGCCTTCTCGTCGAAAACGAGCCGGCCTTGGTTTCCGCCTCCCGCCCATGATTCCGATCAAAGATGCCACCGGCATCGCGCGGATGCGCGAGGCCTGCGCGGTCGCCGCCTATGTTCTGCACGAGCTGAAAAAGCACGTGAAGCCGGGCGTCACCACTTACGACTTGGACCAAATAGCAAAGGACCTGATCGCCTCCCGCGGAGCGCGCAGCGCCTGCTTCGGCTATCAGATCGGCGACCGCCGCTTCCCCGCCTACACTTGCCTCTCGGTAAACGAAGAGGTCGTTCACGGCATCGGTTCCATGAAGCGCGTCCTTCGCGACGGCGACATTATCTCCCTCGACATCGTGGTCGAATACAACGGCTACATCGGCGACAATGCCTTTACGGTTCCCGTAGGCGCCATATCGCCCGAGGTTCAGAAACTCCTCTCCGTTTCCGAGGAAGCGCTGGCCCTGGGTATCGCCCAGGCCCGCGTCGGCAATCGCATCGGCGACATTTCCCACGCCATCCAAACCCACTGCGAGAAGCACGGTTTTGGCGTCGTCCGGGACCTTGTCGGCCACGGCGTTGGCGTCGACATGCACGAGGAGCCTCAGATTCCCAACTTCGGTCGCAAAGGCTCCGGGGCGAAGATCAGGCCCGGCATGACCCTCGCCATCGAACCCATGGTCAACTTGGGCGCCTGGCGCACCAAGTGCCTCTCCGACGGCTGGACCATAGTCACCACCGACGGCGCCCCCGCCGCTCATTTCGAACACACCGTGCTCACCCGCGAGGAAGGCCCAGAGATTCTCACCCTTCCTCCCTCCGCCTGATTCGTCCGGCGCCTTCCCTTTCCGTCAGTCCTCACTTTTCCATCACAATCCCAACCTAAACCAACTCCACCATGCCTCGTCTCCTCGGTGTAGAAATTCCCGCGAAGAAGAAAGTCGCGTATTCCCTCCGTTACATCTACGGCATCGGCCCCGCTCGGGCCGATCAAGTCGTCGCCGAAGCCGGCCTCGATCCTGAACAGCGCGCAGAGTCCCTGACGGAGGAGCAGCTGAACAAGATCCTCCACGTCATCACCGAGCACAAGTGGGTCGTCGAAGGCGACCTTCGCCGCGAGATCACCTCCAACCTCAAGCGCCTCCAGGCCATCAACTGCTATCGCGGCGTCCGTCACCGCAAGAGCCTGCCCGTCCGCGGCCAGCGCACCCAGACTAACGCCCGCACCCGCAAGGGCCCGCGTCGCACCGTCGGCGTCACCAAGGCCAAGGAGTAATCCTTCGCGCCACGCACCAACCTTTAATCACGCATCACCATGGCCGAAGAGACCAAGCCCGCCAAGGCTCCCAAGAAGACCGCCCCCGCCGCCGAGACCGCCGCTCCCGCGGCCGCCCCCGCCGCCCCCGAGAAGCCCGTCGAGCTCATCGGCGGCGTCGCCCGCCAGCCCACGGCTGAAGAGCTCCTGAAAGAGGAGTTGGGCACGATCAAGATCCGCAAAGCGAAGGGTTCCAAGAACGTCACCAGCGGCATCGCCAAGATCGCCGCCACGTTCAACAACACCATCGTCTCGATCACCGACCAGAAGGGCCAGGTCATCGCCTGGTCGTCCGCCGGCAAGTGCAACTTCCGCGGCTCCCGCAAGTCCACCGCCTACGCCGCCCAGGTCGTCGCCC
>JAIXVY010000530.1 GCA_027482505.1 Opitutaceae bacterium
AGGACCAGGGGAACGATGACGTAGAGCTTGTTCATGACGCGGCGGGCGGGCGGTTCACTTGGCGGCGGGGGCGGGCTTGGGGGCGGGCGCCTCGAGCTTGGTCAGAAGGGTTTGCAAGGCCTGCACGTTGCCCTGCGCCTTGGCCACGAACTCGCGCAGGAAGGCCTGCTCGGCCTCGAGCGTCTTGCGCTCGGCCGCGAGCTTCCCGAGCTCCGCCTGCTCCGCCTCGATCTCTTTTTTCAAGCGCTCGATCTGGCGGGCGGACTTTTCCTGCTCGCGGTAGGCCTTGTCGCGCGCGTCCAGGGCGAGCTGGCGCTCCTCCTTATCGGCTTTTTCCCGGGCCTCCTTCGCGGCTTTCTCCGCCTTGCGCTGCTCGGCCGCCTTGATCGCGTCGGCCATGGCCGCCTTGCGCGCGGCTTGCTCGCCCTCGAGCTTGGCCTTGAGCGCGGACTCGGTCGCGGCGGCCTTGGCCGCCTCGCGCTCCTTCATGCCTCCGCGGTGCGAGACGTAGACGCCGACAAAGAGGAGCAGCGCGGCGAGCGGGCCAAAAAAATAGACTTTGTTCATGGTGCGGACGAGAGGGTCTCGGGGTTCAGCCGGCGGCCTTGCGCACGGCCTCGCGGGCGGCGAGGGCGTCGGTGATCGCGCGGGCGAGCGAATCGAGGTTGGCGGAGGCTTCCCCGCCCTGGCGCGCGTCGGCCACCCAGCGGGCGGCCTCTTCGTGGCGCTGGAGTTCGAAGGCGAGGTAGGCAAGGTAGACCTTGGCCGGGCCGGGTTTTTCCAGGCCCTTGGAGAGGGCGGAGCGGGCCCGCTCGTAGGCGGTCTCGATCCGGCCAGCGCCGTAGAGCGCCTGGGCCAGGCTCAGCTCCAGCGCGCCGTCGGCGGGGAAGCGCTCGGAGGCGCGGCGCAGGGCGTCGAGCGCCTTTTCCTCCCGGTCGGTCTGCTGGTAGGCCGAGGCGAGCAGCTCCCAGTTGCGCTTGGAGTTTTCCAGGGATTCGTCCGCGAGGCCGGTCTCGAGGAGCTCTGCGGCGCGGGTGTATTGCCGGAGGTTAAAGAGGATGGCCACGCGGGTATAGCGCTCGCGGGGACCGTCGAGCAGGCCCTGGGCCCGGGCGCGGTCGAGGGTGTGGAGGGCCCGGAGGTTTTGGGCGCGGGCCTCGGCGGGGTCCTTCGCGTCGGCGGCGCGGGCGAGGTAGAGGGCCTGGAGCTGCGACCAGGCGGCGGCGTTCTTCGGTTCCTGCGCGACGAGGGTTTCGAGCAGTTCGGCGGCGGGGGCGTGTTCGTTGAGCTGGAGGTGGCAGCCGACGAGCAGGAGCGTGAGCTGGGCGGGCGGCTTGACCGCGAGGAGCAGGCCTTCGCGGGCCTGCGCCATGGCTTCTCGGAGGCGCGCGGGGTCGACCTTGGCCGGGTCGAGGGTGGCGAGCTGGTAGAGCAGCGAGGCGGCGAAGAGGCGCGAGTCGACGGCGATGCGAGGGCTGCGCTCAAACCAGCGGTTGATGTAGCCGAGGGCTTTTTCGTAGCCGGCTTTTTGGGCGGAGGGCGTCTTCGCGTCGGCGGCCTTCTGGTAATAAACCTGGGCGAGAAGATAGAGCTGCTCGAGATAGGTGGCGGCGTCGTAAAAGTTGGCGTTCTTGTCGGCCAGGCGCAGGGCGGTCTCCAAGGGCTCGGCCGCGGCCTCGACCTTGTTTTGGGTGAGGAGGATCTGGGCCTTGATCTGCGAGAGGACGTAGCGGTCGAAGCTCGCCGGGCCGGCCTTGGCCAGCAGGCCGTCGAGAAGGACGAGGGCGGCGTCGTAGTTCTTGGCCTCGATGAGGGGGCGCAGTTTGCCGAGGGCTTCCGAGGTCGTTTCGGTGAGTTCCTTGCGCGGCAACTCCGCCGTGGCCGGAGCCTGGGCGCGGAGCGCGGGCGAGAGGAGCGCGAGGCCGGCGAGGAGAAGAAGGGGCTTCGGGCTCATCGTTCGGCTTTGAGGGAGAAGGGGATCAGGATCTGCACGTTGCCGGTGTTGACCTTCGCGCCGCCTTTTTCTCCGGGGCGGAAGCGCCAGCGCAAAACCGCGGCGATCACCGCGTCCTCGAAGCCGGCGTGGCTGGAGCGGATGATCACGGGGTCGCGCACCGCTCCGCTCGCGTCCACGATGAAGCGCACGAGCACCTCGCCCTCGATGCCGGAACGTTTGAGCTCGAAGGGATACTGCGGCGGGGCCTGGAAGGTGGGCACGGGTTTCTTGTCCAGCGCGGCCAGGTCGAAGAGGTTGGCCATCGGCTTGCCGGCGACGGCCGGGCGGGGGTTGGTCGGGATGACGATGCTGGCCGAGGGCCGGGCCAGGCCGGGGGGCGGCGGAGCCTGGATTTGCTGCACGAAGGGCGAGTCGATGACGGCGGAGGGCACGTCGGTCTGCATCGGGGGCGCGAGGTCGGCCACTTCGGCGGGCGCGTCGGACACGGTGTTTTCCACCACCTCCGGCTCCTCCGGCTCGGGCGGCGGCGGCAGGTCGAGCGCGATGGTGGGGATTTCTTTTTCCGCGGGGGGCGCGGCGTCTTTTTTCGGGAAGAGGTGTCCGCTGAAGGCCACCGCGGCGTGGAGCAGCAGCGAGGCGAGGGCGGCGAGGAGGAGATTCCGGCTCATGGTGCGTTAGCGGCCGGAGGCGCGGTAGGCGGTCTCGATCGTCACGGTCTGGATGCCGGCGAGGCGGACCTCGTCGAGCACGCGGACCACCATGCCGTAGCGGGCGCGGTCGTCGCCGGAGACGAGCACGCGGGGGCTGGGCGTGGAGCTTTTGTAGTTGGCCAGGCGGGGCGCCACTTCGGCGAGCGAGATGGGCTCTTTGTTCCAGAAGGCGGTGTCGCCTTCGGACACTTGGATGACCACGGAGGTGTCCTCCTGGTCCTTCGGCGCACTGGCGCTGGCCTGCGGGAGGTCCACCGGCACCGACTGGATTTTGTTCAGCGAGAGGGTGAAAAGGACGAAGGTCGCCAGGAGAAAGAAGATCACGTCGATCAGGGGGATGATCTCGATGCGCGCCTTCTTCGCCGGGGCGAGCTGGATGGGACTGCCAAAGAGGGAGGACATCAGGGCGGGGAGCAGGGGGCCGATCATTCGGCGGGGCGGATGCGCGTCTCGATCAGGACCATGGTCAGGCCGGCCTTGCGCACTTCGTCGATCACGTAGCGCACCTGCGAGAAGAGGGCGTTCTCGTCGCCGTTGATCAGCACCTTGCCGTCGGGCTGGGTTTGTTTGTAGGCCTGCAGGCGGATCAGAAACTGATCGAGGGTGATGAGCTCCTTGTCCCAGCCGAGGGTGCCGTCCTCCCGGATCGAGAGGGTCACGGAGGTGCCCGGGTCGCGCGCCTGGCTGGTCTGCGTCGAGGGCAGCGTCACCGAGAGGCCTCCGCTCTTGTTGAGCGAGAGGGTGAAGAGCACGAAGGTCGCCAAAAGAAAGAAGATCACATCGATCAAGGGGATGATCTCGATGCGCGCCTTCTTCGGGCCGCCTGCGCCGCGATTGCCGCCGCCTCCGCCTGCCATGGGCCGGGTGGGTTAAAGGGTTGCCGGGTGTTCGGGTGGATGGGGGACGCGGCGCCTCAGGCGCGCGAGGCCGCCTCTTTCTTCATCGTGAGCTCCAGGGCGTTGGCCGCGTCCGTGATGTTGTGCCGCGCCTCTTCCACCCGCGCGTTCAGGATGTTGTAGGGCAACAGGCCCAGGATCGCGATAAACAGGCCCGCCGCCGTCGCGATCAACGCCTCGCCCACGCCTCCGGTGATCTTGCCCGCATTGGCCGCGATGTCCCCGTCGCCCAGGGCGCCGAAGGTGTTCATCATGCCCAAGACCGTGCCGAGCAGGCCCAGAAGCGGCGAGATCGTGATGCACGTGTCCAACACCGCGATGCCGCGCTGGAATCGGTTCAGCTCCTGGTTCGCCGCCCGCGTGAACGCGTTCGACAGCGAGTGGTCCTTGTGTGTCAGCGCGTAGACCAAGACCTTCGCCACGTAGTCCTTGCTCCCGGAACCAATTTTCACCGCACCATCGGAATCCCCGTTCTCCACCTTCTCCAACATCTGCTCCACCACCGCCGGCTGCCGGCGCGACGCCTCGGTCATCATGAAGATCACCCGCTCGATCACCGCCGTCACCGCCACAAACGACACCAGCAATATCGGCCACATGATCCACCCGCCATGGACGAATAATTCCATCGGCGACTGACCCATCACGAAACCCAGGGGAAATGAGATATTCATATCTATTTATCCTAAAATTATTTAACTAGTAAATTGCGCAGAAATTCGGACTGAATCGAGAATAAGTCTCAAATGCCGGGTTTCGGCAAGCCAGCGTAAGCATAGAGCTGAACAAGAAAAATTTTCATACTAGCGCGCTACGACTCAGGCGAAGCTCCAAAGCGTTGAAGAGCCGCCAAACCAAGTGCGAAACCTGGGGCTCAAGCGCCGGGAATAATTGGCGGCCAATGTGAGTCGTCTGGAGCACGGCCAATAAAAAAACCTTGCACGACGCGGGAGGCGTTTCACCTTTCCGCCTCTTCAAGGCAGCCGTCCCTATCGTCTAGTCTGGCCTAGGACACTACCCTTTCACGGTAAGAACCGGGGTTCGAATCCCCGTGGGGACGCCAATTTAAACCCTCGCTCGAAACAATCGGGCGAGGGTTTTTCTTTGGGCGGCGGCACCGTTACCGTTCGAGCGCACAGGCGCCCGCCGGAGTGGCGAGCCAGCCCGGGAAGCGGCGCCAACGCATCCGTGCCCTACTCCAGGCGCGTCTCCACCCGGAAAAAAACGCGGTCACGCGGAACCGCGACAGGCAGGACGCGGCCGACATTGTCGCCGGGAACGTCGCTCCAGCCCGGCACCGCCACCCATGCGGCGGACGAGATATCCTCGGCGGAAAGCACGCGGTAGCGGCGTGTTTTACCCGCGTAACCCGCGCCCAGCGCCGCCCGCGGCTCCAGCACGAGACGCAGGGTTTGCGCCGTGTCGCGCTCAAGACGCGCCACTGGCGCATAGCCGGCATCCAGCGGATCGCGCCCGAGCAGATAGGCATCGCGCAGGCTGGATCCGATCAGGCCCGGATCGGCGGTGGCGTCCCATGCCAGCGAACCGAGTCGCCGTATCTCCCACGCGTCCGGAAGCCCGTCGCCGTCTTGATCGGCGCGGTCCAGCAGCCCGGGAAGGCCCACGTCGAATTCCGTCACGCTGTTCCACGTGCTCACGCTGTTGCCGTGCCCGACATAACGAATGTGGCGGGCGGCCACGGGGGAAAAGGTGAACGACTCCGGCGCGGTGG
>JAIXVY010000251.1 GCA_027482505.1 Opitutaceae bacterium
AGACCGCCAACCCGAGTTGTGGAATCCGGAGACGGCCGAAATCGGCCAGGCCCCCGCATGGTCATCCTCCAAAGACCGCACCGAGGTCTCGATCTCGCTCGGCGCCAACAAGACCGTGTTCGTCGTCTTCCGTCAGCCGCCGGCGACAAACGCCGCGTCGCTGACCGGATTCGAAACCGACGCGGATCGCTCCGCTTGGTTCCTCGCAAGCGACGACCAAGGCCGCGCCGTGCTTCGCGCCTCGACCGCCTTGTCCGGAACCGCTCGCTTCTCCAACGGAAAAACCAAAGCCGTCTCCGTCCTCGCCGCTCCCGCGCCGACCGAAATCCAGGGCCCGTGGGCGGTCGCCCTCCGCCCCAAACTCGGAGTCGCCACCGAGCTCACGCTCGAAAAACTCGTTTCGCTTTCGGAACGCCCCGAAGCCGACGCGAAGTATTTCTCCGGCACCGCGACCTACCGCCGCACTTTTGAACTCTCCTCGGATCTGCTCACCCCCGGACGTCGCCTGCGCCTCGACCTCGGCGCAGTGCGCGATCTCGCCCGGGTCACCTTGAATGGCAGCGATCTCGGCGTCCTCTGGCATCCACCCTACTCCCTTGACGTGACCGCGGCCATCCGCACGGGCCAGAACGTCCTCGAGGTCGCCGTGACCAACACTTGGCACAACCGCCTGGTGGGCGACGAGCAACACCCCGCGGACTTCGAGTTCGGCCGCGATCGCGGCGTTCAGGCCGGCCGCGCGCTCAAAGGCTACCCCGACTGGTTCCTGCAAAACACGCCGCGCCCCTCCTCGGGCCGCGTGGCTTTCGTCAATTGGTTCTACCACCGCGCCGACACCCCGCTCCTACCTTCCGGCCTGCTCGGGCCCGTCCGTCTTGTTCCCCTCGTCGAGACCAAACTCGCTCCTTAAAATTTTCCTGTGAAACCCCGGCTTCTCCCCGTTCTGGCGCTCCACCTGTTCGCTCTGCTGGGCGCGGCGCAGATGTCCCTGCGCGCCGCCGACTCCGCCGCGTCCGTCTTCCGCTCGCCCCCGCCCGCCGCGCGTCCTCACGTCATGTGGATGTGGATGGGCTCCAACATCACCAAGACCGGCATCACGAACGATCTGGAGAAACTCCGTGACGCCGGCTTCGGCGGCACGCTTTTGTTCAGCCTCGCCGACACCACCACGCCGTGGCCGCGCGACATCCTCGACGCGCCCACGCCCGAGGTGATCGCCTTCACCCCGCCCTGGTGGGATCGCGTTCGTCACGCCGCCATCGAGTCGGATCGGCTGGGTCTCGAATTCGGCATGAGCAACTGCCCCGGCTACTCCAGCTCCGGGGGCCCTTGGATCACGCCCGAGCTCTCAATGCAGGAGGTCGTCTGGTCCGAAACCCGCGTCACCGGCGGCGCGACCTTTTCCGGCCCCATCCCCAAGCCCAAACCCGATCTGCGCGGTGTGCAGAAGTTCCCGGTCTGGAACCCCACCAACGGCAAACTCGAAAAACCCGAGCATCCCGTGCGTCACACCTTTTTCCGCGACATCGCCGTGCTCGCCTTGCCCGCCGCCGATCCCGTCGCCCTGGAAAGTATCATCGACCTCTCGGACAAACTCACGGCGGACGGCCGGCTCGAGTGGACCGCCCCCGCCGGAGATTGGATTATCTACCGTTTTGGCCACACCGTGATGGGCCCCATGCAGCAACCGCCGCAATGGCAGGCCAACGGCCTCGAGTGTGACAAGCTCAGCCGCGTCGCGGTGGAGTTTCACGTCGGCCATATCGTGAACGAACTGCGCCGCCACCTCGGCGACCAGATCGGCAAGGGCTTCGATTTTTATCACTTCGACAGCTACGAATCCGGCATGCCGGGCTGGACGCCCCTCATGCGCGAGGAATTCCGCTCCCGCCGCGGCTACGATCCGGTGCCCTTCCTGCCGACCCTCGCCAAACGCGTGATTGGCGACCCCGGCCGCAGCGCCGCCTACAAAAAGGATTTCGAGCGCACCGTCGCCGACCTCTTTCGCGCCAACTATTTCCCGGTCATTCGGGAAAAGCTCAACGCCGCCGGCATCAAGTTTTCCTGCGAGCCCTACGGCGGCACTTGGAAAATCCACGAGGTCGCGCCCCACGTGGATCAGATCATGGCCGAGTTCTGGACTGCCGCCCCCAACTTCAACCCCTTCGGCAGCGTCGCCGGCACCATCAGCGCCGCTCAGGCCAGCGGCATTAATCTGATCCAAGCCGAGGCTTTCACCGCCCTGCCCCAGTTCAGCCAATGGTCCGAGACTCCCGGCTCGCTCAAGGCCGTCGGCGACTCGGCCTTCTCCATGGGCATAAATCGCTTCGTTCTCCACCGCTTCGTCCACCAGCCTTGGGGCGACCTCCACAAACCCGGGGTCGCGATGGGCCAGTGGGGCACCCACTTCGACCACACCCAGACGTGGTGGGAGCCAGGCAAAGCGTGGGTCTCCTACCTGACCCGCACGCAAGCCCTACTCCAATGGGGCAGCCCCCGACCGGACTCCAACTCCTCTCCCTCCTTCACCATCACTTCAGGCGAGCCGAAACTCGCCGCTGCTCGTCGCACCGATGGCAAGACGGATGTCTTCTTTGTCGCCAACGCAAACCGCTCGGCGGGCACGGCCACCGCCCGTTTCCCGATCAAGGACCGCCGCCCCGAACTCTGGCACCCCGTGACGGGCGAAATGCGCCGCCTACCCGGCTATCAGGTCAACGCCGACTCGATCGACGTGCCTCTCCGTTTCGAGGATTCCGAGAGCTACTTCGTCGTTTTTCGCCCTGCCTTTTTCACCCGGCCACAATCCTCCGAAGCCGCCAATTTCCCCGCGCCGCAGGCTGCGCTTACCTTGGCCGATGCTCGCTGGACCGTGGCATTTGATCCCAAGTGGGGCGGCCCCGCGTCCGCCACGTTCGAGATGCTCACCGATTGGAAAGACCACCCCGAGGCCCGCATCAGATACTACAGCGGCACCGCCACCTACTCCACCACCTTCACCACTCCGCCCCCGCTCGCCTCCGAAACCAAGTCGCGCGCGGCGCGCTTCTGGCTCGATCTCGGCGTCGTCAAAGACCTCGCCCGCGTTCGCCTGAACGACCGCGACTTGGGCGTTCTCTGGACCGCACCCTGGCGGGTAGAAGTCACCGAAGCCCTGCGCCCCGGTGAGAACAAACTCGAGATCGAGGTCACCAACACCTGGGCCAACCGCCTCATCGGCGACGAACAGCAAGCCGCCGACTGCGAGTGGAACCAAGGAGACCGAGGCTACGGCGGTCCGCTCAAGCGTTACCCCAAGTGGGTGCTGGACGGAACGCCTCGCCCCATTGGAGGACGCCACACATTCACGACCTGGAACTATTTCACCGCCGCCTCGCCTCTCCTGTCCTCCGGACTGCTCGGCCCTGTGCGCCTTGTGTCCGCCAACAACGCCGCCAACCGCCCATGAACCTGCGCCGCCTCGCCTTGCTGCTACTTTTGCCAGTCTCCCTCCAAGCCTCCCCCGCCACGCCGGATCCGGCCAACGTGCTCTGGTATGACGCCCCGGCCTCGCATTGGCTTGAGGCGCTCCCCGTCGGCAACGGTCGCATGGGCGCCATGCTCTTTGGCGGCGTCGCCAAGGAGCGGATACAGTTCAACGAGCAAACCCTCGTGCCCGGCTCCAGCCAGACCAAGGGCGTCGAGCACTACCAGCCCTTCGGAAACATCGCGCTGGAGTTCCCCGGCGCGCCGGAGACCACGCCCGCCGACTACCACCGAGAGCTCGACCTCCGCTCCGCCGCCGCGCGCGTCAGCTACAGCGTCGATGGCGTAACCCATCGTCGCGAGCTGGTGGCCAGTCTGCCCGCCAACCTCGTGGCGATGCGCCTGAGCGCCAGCAAGCCGGGCCGCGTCAGCTTCACCGTGCGACTCTCGGACGTTCGCAAAAACGCGGTAACCGTCGCCAGCGACTCACTCTTCTTCGCGGGCAAGCTCACCAACGGTCTCGCCTACGCCGCCGCCCTCCGAGTCGTCGCCGAGAAAGGCTCGGTCACAAGAACGGGCGACGGACTCGCCATCCAAGGCGCCGACGCCGCGACGCTCTACCTCGCCGCCGCCACCGATTTCGCCCCCATCCCTGCGCAAAAATTCCGTGGCGGAGTTTCTCCCGCCTCCGTCGTGTCCGGTCGCATCGCCGCCGCGCCCGCCTACGCCGAACTGCGGGCGGCCCAACTCGCCGATTATCAGACGCTCTACGGCCGGGTCTCGCTGGACTTGGGCACGACCGCCTCATCCTCCCTGCCGACCGACAAACGCCTCGCCGCCAAGAAGGCCCGACAGCCCGACCCCGCGCTTGCGACCCTGCTCTTCAACTACGGCCGTTATCTTCTCATCGGCAGCTCCAGACCCGGAGGTCAGCCCGCGAACCTGCAAGGACTCTGGAACGACGAACTCTACCCAGCTTGGTTCTGCGCCTACACCACCAACATCAACGTCGAGATGAACTACTGGCTGGCCGAGCCCACCGCGCTCTCCGAGTGCCACCAGCCGCTCTTCGACTGGATCGACAATCTCGCCGAGGTTCAGAAAGCCACCACCGACCTGCGCATCCAAGTTCCGATCGGCTGGGTCGCCTACAGCACCAACAACCAATACGGCGGCAACACCGGCTGGGCCGTCCACATGCCCGGCAGCGCGTGGCTCGCCCGTCACTTCTGGGAACACTACGCCTTCACCGGCGACCGCGCCTTCCTCGAGAAGCGCGCCTTCCCCCACTTGCGCGACCTCTCCGAGCTTTGGATGAAGCGCCTTGTCCCCGGCCCCGACGGCAAACTCATCACCCCCGACGGCTGGTCGCCCGAGCACGGTCCGGTCAAACAACCCGACGGACGCATCGTCATGAAGGAGGGCGACCGCACGCCCCGGCCCGGCGCGTCCTACGACCAGCAGATCGTGCATGACCTGTTCACCAACACCCTCTCCGCCTCCGATGCCTTGGGCTCGGATCCGGCCTTTCGCGACCGCGTCTCCGCCACCCGCGCCAACCTTCTCGGCCCGCGCATCGGCCGCTGGGGCCAGATCATGGAGTGGATGGAGGACGTCGACGACCCCAATAACCAACACCGCCACGTTTCCCACCTCTTCGCCCTATATCCCGGTCGCCAGATCAGCGCGGACCGGACGCCCGAACTCGCCGCGGCGGCCAAAGTCAGTCTGCAAGCCCGCGGCAACGGCGGCACCGGTTGGAGCCGGGCGTGGAAAATCGCCTTCTGGGCGCGCCTGCACGACGGTGATCAGGCGGAGCGCGTGCTCGCCGGCCTGCTGGAACCCATTCCCGCCTCCGGAGCCCGCTCGGGGCGAGGCGGATCCTACCCGAATCTCTTCGGCGCCCACCCGCCCTTCCAGATGGACTCCAACTTCGGCGCAACCGCCGGGATCGTGGAAATGCTGCTGCAAAGCCACGACCAGACCGAGTCGGGCGATTACGTGATCCATCTGTTGCCCGCCTTGCCGAAGACCTGGCCCACCGGCTCTGCCAAAGGCCTGCGTGCTCGCGGCGGATTCATTGTCGACCAAGAGTGGAACGAAGGCCGGCTGGTATTCGCGAAGATCACTTCGCTTTTAGGCCGAACCGCTGTCGTTCGCCACGGCGCGCAAACTCACGCTCTAGTTTTGGCAAAAGACTCCTCTGTGGTTTTCAGTTCCGAATCACTGCGTCCTTAGATCAAAAAACGAAGTAACTCGCGGGAAGATTCCCCCAATTTGATTTATAGATAAACCATTAGCTATGCTAGCTCCTTGAGCAGCATGTGGAATCGAGACGTCTTCATCCTGCCCAAGGGCGAAACGCCTGAGGCGTGAGTTACTGCCCGTCGTCTTGGCTGCGACACTCAAAAATCACCCTGAGATATTAGCCCGCCCCCTCCTTTTCCCCGCGTTTTTCATGCCCACGGGGAACTCGTAAGAACCGACTTATCCATAATCTTATCGGTCGCTCCAGATGCGAATGAGGGATCGGCGCAGCCCTGATTTGCTCGTCGCAGAAAGGCTGGCATAACGCCGAGAGCCGCCCCCCTTCGCTTAAGCGGCTCATTGTTGCGCCGTTAATCCAGAAAACCGGAGCGGACGCCGACTTCGAGAGACCGACGATCCACCTTCGGCGACCACACTTTTCGGAAGCTCCTCACAACATGCCGGGCGAAGCATAAATTATCTTGTGATTTTGCGCTAAATCTCCACCCCTCTTGGAACCCCTCGTAGTCATAGCGTCCACCCTGCCCCTTAAACCACGGAAAATCCCGCGGCTGTTCGCGCCGTCCCAAGCACCAACCACCCATGAAATGCGTTAAATCTAAAACGCGCCGATCGGCGTTTACCCTGATCGAACTGCTGACCGTAATCGCCATCATCGGAATTTTGGCGGCGATTCTGATTCCCGTGGTTGGACGTGTTCGTGAGTCCGCGCGCTCCTCCAACTGTCGGTCCAATCTCCGCCAGATCGGCACGCAGCTCGCGCTCTACGCGAACGACAATCGCAATCAGCTTCCAGCCGATCGCTTCAACCAGCAGGGCTCCTACACCAACGGCAACGTGGGCACGCAGGTCGCCGGCGGCCAGCCTCGCGTCACGGGGCGCACCGGTGTGCTCGCTTACTACCTCTATCCCTACACGGCGAAAGGATTTGATGCCACGCGTCTCGGCACGGCCGGCTTCGCCCCCGTTCACCAGAATTTTATTTGTCCGTCGATGAATCCGCCCGCCGGGCTCACGCGCGAGCAGGCCCTCAGCTACCACCTGTCCGTCGGCAGCTTCGATGCCGCCGGATCTCCCTTCCCCAACGCGGAAGTGCGCGTCTTCAATCACACCGAAGGCGCCGCGACCTCCGGCGGTTTGAAGGAATCCAAATACCCCCTCCCCTTCTCCAAGATCTGGGCCGTGGGCGATATGGACGCAGAGATTTCCGCCGGCTTCAACGCGGGCGTGATGAACGCCAAACCGGCCCACGGCAACACGCGCAACCGCGTCTACCTTGATGGCAGCGTTCGCGCGGTGCCCGTCGCCAAAAGCACCATCAACCCCTGGGAAGGCTGACGCCTTTCCTCCTTTGGAAGTGTTCCCCGCCCGCGGCGTTTTCACCTGCGGGCCATGCTCCCTCTTTAATTTAAACCCATCCCCCAAAACCCCGAACGATCATGTCCCGCGCATCCATTCCCGCCTCTTCCCGTCTTAAATTCCCGGCCGCCACCCTCGGCTTGCTCGCTCTTTTGACCGGTGTCGGTCATGCCGCCAGCAGCACATGGGTCGCTTCCGGAACCACAAGCGGTCTCTGGTCAAACGCCGACAACTGGAACTTCAACGGCGTCCCCGGCGCGACGAGCGGCGTGACCAGTTCAGATATCGCAACCTTCAACGCCAGCCTCGGCTCTTTCGGCACAGCGGCAAGTCCCGTTCTGATCGATGCGGGACGCAACATTTCGGGCATCCAATTCACAGCTACGCCTGGAAACTACGTCATCGGCACCACGACTGGCCCCGCCCTCACCCTGTCTAGCGGCGGGTCGATCCAAATTCTCAATACCACCACGAGCACCACGTCAGCGCTTCGCATTGACGCGCCGCTGCTCATGGCCACCGGCTCCTACTCGCTGATCAACAACAGCGTTCAGGCAGGAAATTCGCTCACCTTCAACGGCACCATTTCCGCGCTAGGCGTCGGCGAGCACACGCTGACCTTGGGCAACATCGTGCAATTTGGCGTCACGTCGACCGCGGCCAACAATAACAACACGATCAACGGCGTGATCTCCAACGGCGAGGCCTCCTCGCTCCAAGTGATCAAAACCGGGTTGTCCAATTGGACCTTCACCGCAAACAATACCTACACCGGCGCCACGACGGTTCGGGGCGGCATTACCAATACCAACGGTCAGCTTGGAAACCTTCGCCTTGGCGGCCTCGATGGAAAAATTTCTAGAACCTCGTCCCTCTCTGTCTCGGGACTGGGCACCGTGCTAAACGGTGATGGCACCGGAAACGCCACGCTCAACCTCAACAACGGTGTCGCCAACCGCATCAACCCCTCCGCCTCGCTTTCGCTTGGCAACGCCACTTTCGGCGGCGGCGCCTACACCCAAATCGCTCCGCTCGCCGGCTTCACCCATGCCCAGAGCCTCGCCTCCCTTTACGCGGATGTCGGCTCCCATACTGTGAACGCCGGCGGCACCGCAGCCGCCACCGCTCTCAATACCCTCACGTTCACCGGCGCCTCCCCGTATACCCGCGGCATCGGTTCTTTCGTGAACTTTGGCACCGCCGCGGGCTTCTCGATCAATTTCACCAACGCACCTTCCGGCCCTATTATTTCCGGCACGGGAGCGGATGCCATTTTGGTGGGCTCCGCCCTCGGCTCGACCAACTTCGTGGCGGTGCCCGCGGCCGGCGCGCCCCTCGGCAACGCCACCTACGTCACCACCCCGACGTGGACCGAGGGCAAGAACATGGACGTGGTTGGCTCGCCTTCGCTCAGCGCGTCCCTGGCCGTGAACAGTCTGCGCATCAACGCTGCCTCGGCGCAAACCATCACGCTCAGCGATGGAGTTACCCTGAATCTTTCCAGCGGAGGCCTGCTCAACGGAACCGGCAAAGGCGCGAATGCGACGACCATCACCGGCGGCACCATTACCGGCTCTGCCTCGGGAGAGCTCTCCGTGGCTAATTTTAGCGGAAACAATCTGTTTATCGCATCCAGCATCGCGAACAACGGAGGCCCGACCGCACTGACCCGAGTCGGTGCCGGCACCGTTATTCTGTCCGGCAACAACACGTATTCAGGCGGCACCTACCTTAACCAAGGCACGCTGCAGTTGCGCTCTGGCTCGGCCCTTGGCACCGGTCCTCTCCGCATCCAAGGCCACAGCTCTCAGCTGAATCTGAGCAACGCGATCAACGCCGCCGGATTTACTGTTCCCAACGATATCATCATCAATTACGCCGCAGGCGTGGGAAGCGCGGGCTTGATCCATGCAGGCACCGCCGGCCTCTTTACCTTTAACGGAACACTCACGGTTAATAATCTGCCGGTTAACGGCGGCTTGTTCGGCGGGGCGGGCGCCACCAGCATAATGGAACTCGCCGGCCCAATAATCGCCCCTTTCGGCATAGGTGGTCGCAATGGCACCATTCGCATTTCCGGAACGCCTACCTCCAAGGCGGCAAGCTCATATCCGTCGGTCTTCAACAACGGCAGCATAATCCAAGTCGGCGCCGAAAACGGCATCCTTAACTCCGCTACTCTGGACAACAACCAAGGCGCCGGAGGCACTTTAGACTTGAACGGGTTTAACCAGGAACTCGCCGGCCTGACGAACTCGGGCGCCACTGGCGGCACCGTCCAGAACGGCGTGGTCGGCGCGGTCAAGACGCTTACCCTGAACATCGGCGAAGGCCGCACCTTCACCACCAACGCCGCCCTCGGCGGAACCGTAGTCGCCAATCAACCCGGCCTCGCCATCACCAAGACCGGCCTCGGCACCCAGATCCTTAACAGCAACTCGACCTACACCGGCCCTACCTTGGTCTCTGGCGGCCGTCTCGTCATCGGCAGCACCGCAAACTCCACCGCGGCGATACTCGCGGCCGGCAGTTCCGTCACCGTTGAATCCGGCGCAACCCTTAGCGGCACCGGCACGATCAACGGCCCCGTCTCCATCCAAGGCGGGGGATCGCTGCAGCCCGGACATACCTCCCTCAATCCGCTTACGCTGAACGGCTCCTCCGTCACGCTGGCCGGGGGCTCCAATATCAACTTCGGAACGCTCAGCCGCACCGGAGCGGGCACGATCTCGAACGAACTACGCGTCACCTCGACCGACGCCCTGGCGCTGCCCGGATCGACCGGGTCCGTCCAGGTCCAGGGCGATATCACCGCCCTCACGACCGGCGTGTATTCCCTTATCGACTACACCGGAGCGATCGGAGGCACCGGCTTCACCGCCCTGACCCCCGCCTTCACCACCGGCCCCCGCCTCGCCGCCCAGCTACAAAACAACACCGCAGACGGCAGGGTCGAATTGGTCGTTACCGGCGACACGCCGCGCTGGACCGGCGCCGGCTCCAGCGCCTGGAGCACCGCCGTGCTGCCCACCAAAAACTGGGCCTTGGTAAACGGAGGCACTCCTACCGATTACGTCCAAGCCGATGTGGTTCTCTTCGACGACTCCGCCGCAAACACCGTGGTCGACATCTCGGCCGCCGACGTGTCCCCGAACGGCGTCACCTTCGACAATAGCTCGAAGAACTACACCCTGCAGGGATCGCGCGGCATATCCGGTGCCGTATCCATCGTCAAAAGCGGCTCTGGTTCCCTCACCATCTCCAATCCCAACGCCAACACCGGCGGCCTGACTCTGAACGCCGGCACCGTTCAGCTTTCTTCCGGTGGCAAGCTCGGAGCCACCACCGCCCCTGTCGTCTTGAATGCAGGCCTGCTCGATCTTGGCGGCACCACCCAATACGTCGGAAACGTCACCATTGTCGCCCCCGCGGCCGTTCAAAACGGCACCCTCCTTGGCACCGCCTACACCGTAAACACCTCGGCCGCCGATACCACGGTGTCCGGCCTGTCCGGCCCGTCCGTCAATTTGACCAAGACCGGCGCCGGCACGCTCACGATCGGAAGCGGCAACACCTACACGGGCACGACCACGGTCTCGGAAGGCACGCTGCGCCTGGGCGCGGCCAACGCCGTTTCTCCCCTTACCCGCCTTACCGTGGGAACCTTGGCGACGCTCGATCTGAATGGCTTCGACCTGACCGTCGACGGGCTAAACGCTCCCTCCGCAGCCAGCCTGATCACCTCCAACGCCGAGGGCACGGGCACCGATACGCTCACCTCGCTCTTCACCACCGCAGGCATCGGAGCGCTCGTGCAAGATGGCCCCACCCGGAAGGTTCGCCTCGCCATCGCCAACCTGAATTCCGACTTCGGCCCCATCAACACCGCTAACACCTACTCCGGCGGCACCGTTTTCTTGGGACAGCAAGGCGCGAACACCGCCGGCGCCCGCGTCACTCCGAAGGCCGGCACCACGGCCGATGTGGCCGATGGCGTGGTCACGAACATTGTTTCCGGGCCCTACGGCCGCGGCCCCATCACCATGGGATTGTCGCCGACCGATCGTGTGCAGCTCTACTTCAACGCCACGACCGCCTTCCTGCCCTTCTACAACGATCTCATCATCAACTCGGAGGTGGGCACGGACACGGGAGGCGTTCTCCGCGTCGAATCCGAGGGCGGCGGCTTTTACGGAAAGATTATCGCCAACCAAACCAACGTCAGCTTCCGAGCCAACAACCAGCTCGGCGGCATTCCCGAGGCCAATACAACCATCTACGGCCAGATCAGCACCGGAGTTAACCCCGCCGCCGGCCTGCGCCTGATGGCGCCAGGCTTCACCTACACGGTGAACCTGAGCAACACCAGCGCCTTCCCCAACAACTACACGGGCAACACGACCATCGAGGGCGGACGCCTTCGCCTTCAGGCCGCGGAGCAAATTCCGCACGGCACGGGCAGCGGCTCCGTCTCGATGACGGGCGGCATCTTCGACCTGAACGGCTACAGCGAGACGGTCAACGCCCTCGCCGGCAGCGGCGGGGCAATCGACGCCACCACCGGCACATCGACACTGACCATAGGCAATGGCGACGCCTCTGGCTCTTTCGCCGGCGTGCTTCGCAACACGGGAGGCTCGCTCTCCCTCGTGAAGGTCGGTTCGGGCGCGCAGACGCTTTCGGGCAACAACGCCTACTCCGGAACGACCACGCTCCAAGGCGGCTCCTTGGTCATCGCCCGCGCGGCCGGCGCCATTCCCGACGCCTCGGCCGTAACGATCTCAAACAACGCCACCCTCAACATCGGCTCCAGCGCCGAGACGATCGGCGCTCTTTCGCTCAGCTCCGGCTCCATCCTTGGCACCACCGGCGTGCTTACCGCTTCCGCTTACGAGCTTCAGGGCGGCGTTGTTTCCGCCGCGCTTGGCGGATCGTCCGGCCTTGTGAAATCCGGCTCGGCCCAACTCGTGCTCGGCGGCGCCAGCAGCTACGCCGGCCCCACCACCATCAACGCGGGCTCGCTCCTTGTGAATGGCAACCAATCCGCCGCCACCGGCACCATCGCCGTCAACGCGGGCGCCACCTTGGGCGGATCCGGCACCGTGGGCGGAGCAGTGGTGGTAGCGAATGGGGCGTTCCTCGCCCCTGGAGGCTCCGCTCCCGGAGTGTTCACCGCCCCGGCCGTCTCGTTGGCCTCAGGGTCGACCTTCGCCGTCGATGTGCAGACCGATCTCGCGACGCCGGCAAATGATTCGCTGGCCGTGGCGGGCACGCTCGACGTCACCGGCTCGAATCTGTCGATCAACCTTACCGGCACGCCCACGGCCGCCGCCTATGTGTTGGCCAACTATGGCTCTCTCGTCGGCACCTTCGCGCAAGTCACCGGAGTGCCTTCCGGCTACACCCTGAACTACGCCTACGAAACCAACAAGATCGCCCTGGTTAAGAACGTGGTCGAAACGCCCTACTCCACTTGGATCGGCGGCTTCTCCGGCCTGACCACCGAACAGCGCGCAGGCACGGCGGATCCTGACGGCGACGGCGCCAACAACTTCGCCGAATTCGCCCTGGCAGGCGACCCTGTCTCCGGGGCCGTTCAGGGCCAACTCTACCCGAAGACCGTTACGCTTGCCGGCAGCCCGGCCTTCACGGCCACCCTGGCCGTTCGTTCCGGCGCCGTTTTTGCCGGGGCTACCGAACAGGTTTCCGGCACCGTGGACGGCGTGGTTTATCGTGTGCAGGCCTCCGCCGATTTGTCGGCCTGGACCACGCTTGCCGTATCTGAAGTCACCGGATCAGACGCGACCGCGATTCAGACGGGCCTGCCCGGCCTCGCCACCGGCTGGACTTATCGCACCTTCCGCGTGGTCGGTGCCGTGCCAAATCCCGGCCGCTTGTTCATTCGCGCCGTGGTTCAATAACCCTCGCTCCCACGCCCCCGGCTCGTTGAGCCGGGGGCGTTTTCTTTGGGAGGCGTCGCCGAGGCAAAGCCGCCTTGTGATCAGCCTTTTGTAAGACAGCGCACCGGGTCGTCGGCTTTCACTGGAACGTAGTATCCCTGCTCTCTCTTCAAAAAACGTAGACAAGTAAATCACGCCGCCATCGACGCACAGGCGGCGAAATCCTTCGCAATCGCTCAATCAAACCGGCATCATGGCAAAACTCCGCTACCTCGCTACTCGGGCTGGCCTGCTGGCAATCGCGCTCGTTTTCCTTTTTCCGCAGTCCGTCTCGATCGCCATAGCCAAGGCGTCGCCGCCCGGCCTAGACGACTGCAATGTTCGGTTCACCGTCCGGGCCCAGGACTCGCGCGGCTCCATGCCGCTCGGTAACGGCGACATCGGCCTTAATGTCTGGACCGAGAAGAACGGAGACGTCCTTTTTTATATCGGCAAGACCGACGCCTGGCTCGACAACCGAGCCATGGATCTCGTCAAGGTCGGCAGGGTGCGCGTTGCACTTTCCCCGAGTCCATTCGCCGGTGCGGGACGTTTTGCCCAAACGCTCAATTTGCGCGAAGGCGAAATCCTAATCGAGGGCGTGAACGGCAGCCTGGTGCTGCAAACGCCTCCCAACCTGATGCACACGGGCGTGGGGCGGGACACGGTCGGGCCGGGCTCCTATGACC
>JAIXVY010000342.1 GCA_027482505.1 Opitutaceae bacterium
GTGCGCACGGTGTCGGGCGTGATGGTGGAATTGTCCTCCAACGCGGATGCGCTGACGGTGACCAACAACGTCGCCAGTATTGAGACGGTGACGCTGAGCCTGACAGGCGCGGGCAACACTTTGAGCTATGCGGCCAATGCAGCTGGCAGTGGGGTTAACGCGAACCTGGGCGGCGTTGCATCAGGCTTTTCGGGGCCCATCCTTGGCGTGCAGCACCTGGTGGGTGGCGCGGGCAATGACGCGTTGGTGGGTGATGCCGGCGCCAACAGCCTCTCGGGCGGTGCGGACAACGACTACCTGCGCGGCGGCGCCGGAAATGACACGCTGGCCGGTGGCGAGGACAGGGACATTGCGGATTTCGCGGGCGTGACGCGCGGCGCCGCGACACTGACCGTGGTGACCGACAGCAACGGCTTTGTCACCGACATCACGCAGGTGGCTTCAACGGCGCTCGGCACGGATGCGCTGACCGGGATCGAGGTCGTGGCGTTCGATGATGTCACGCTGGATCTGACGCAGTCGGTGCAGTTGTTCAATGCCAGCAACGCGCTGGTCGGCACCTTCGGCACCATCCAGGCGGCGGTGAATGCCGCCGGGAGCAACCATACGATCCGCATCAAGAACGGCACCTATGAGGAACAGGTGCAGATTGGCGTTGGCAAGACTGGCCTGACACTGGTGGGCGAGAGCGAGGCCGGTGTCATCATCAAGGCACCGGCCGGGCTGTTCGCCACGGCGACCTCCGTCTACGACGCCAGTTCGCTGCATGGCGTGGTGACTGTGCTGGCTGTCGATGGCGTGTCGCTCAGTAAGCTGACCATCGATGGCGATAGCCAGGGCGGCAACATGCTGTCGCTGGTTGGCGCCGCATCCGTCGTCGGCCTGATGGTGCAGGATGCCGATGAGACCGTGGCCGACGACATCACCGTGACCGGCGTGCGTGAGCCTGATGCGATGTTCGGCATGCAGCGCGGCCTCGCTGTCTATGTGCAGAACACTCGCGGCAATGAGGCGTTCGAGTTTGATCTGACCAACAGCACCATCACGAACTTCCAGAAGCAGGGCGTGACGGCCTACCGCGCCAGCGTCAACATTGACGGCAACACGATCACAGGTATCGGCGCCACGGACTGGACGGCACAGAACGGCATCGTGGTCGGCGATGGCGCGACGGGTGTGATCAACAACAACACCGTCACCGGCATCGACTGGACCGGCGGCGGCGGCTGGCTCGCCTCGGGCATCTATGTGGGCGATGTCCCGGGTGATGCCCCAAGCACCCTGAGCGTGATGAACAATACCGTGACGGGCGCGGGCAGCGTCGGGTTCGGTGCCATCATGATCGACGTGGCCGTCGACGGCCAGGCGATGACCGTCACTGGCAACATCATCAGCACCGCCACCATCGGCATCGGCGAGTATACCTATGCCGGATATGCTGGGGCTGACCTGGCGGTGGCGCCGGCTTCCAACAGCTTCACCGGCGTCACCACGCATTACGTGCTGCTGACTGACACCGCGCTGACCGCTGCCATCACCCGCACCGGCACCGCCGGCCCTGATGACATGGCGAGCGGCCAAGGCGCTGACTCGCTGAACGGCGCAGCGGGCGCGGATACGCTGAGCGGTGCCGGCGGCAACGACACGCTGACCGGCGGCGCGGATAATGACAGTCTCGACGGCGGCACGGGCACTGACGTCGCGTCCTTCTCGGGCGCGCGCTCGGCCTATACCGTCACGCATGACGGCACGAACTGGATCGTCACGGGGCTGGATGGCACGGATACGCTGACCGGCGTTGAGAGGCTGGTCTTCGGAAGCGGTCCGTCGGTCTGGCTGGTGGCCGGCGGTTCGGACCTGACCACCATTCAGGCGGCGGTCACGGCGGCGGCGGCGGGCGATGAAGTCCTGATCTCGACCGGCACATACAACGAGAACGTGACGGTCACCGGCAAGCACCTGACCATCGACGGCATGGGCGCCGACCGCGCCGATGTCGTGATCAACGGCACGGTGCTGGTGGATGGCGTGCTCGATGGCGCCTTCACGCTGAAGGACGTCACGGTGGATGCGGAAGGCCTGCGCCAATACGGCGTGCAGGTGACCGCGAGCAGCACGGCCTATGCCGGCAGTGTCACGCTGGACAATGTGAGGATCGTAGACGCGCAGCAGAACGGTTTTGCCTATAATCGCGCCGGCAATGTTGCATCGCCGCCGGGGCCGGCGATGCAGGTCGACACGATCGGCGCCATCACGATCACCAACAGCGCCTTCACCGGCAATGGCGCGGTGAACACCGGCTCGAATGGCCGTGGTGATATTCTGGCCTTTGGCTACAACAAGTCACTGACCATCACCGGCACGACCATCAGCGAGCCTGGTGCTTCCGCCCAGAAGGCCATTCAAATGCGTGGCCTGGAGGATTCGGCTGTCGATACGGTCGGGGTTGGGCCTTATGACGCCGGCGCTTCGCTGACACTGACCAATGTGACGATCACCGGCAGCTACCTGCAGGATCTGATCGCGGTCTACCGCATGGCGGACATCGCCTTCACGCCGACCAACGTGTCGCTGGACGCGAGCGCGCCCTGGGGCCTGCTGAACTTCGACAGCGTCGGCGGCACCATCGACCTGTCGACCGGCTTCACCGTGCTGAACAACACCGGCGGCTTGATCGCCTCCCCGCAGGGCCTGTCCAGCGCCGACAGCTTCACCGGCACCGGCGGCAATGACCTGATCGACGGCCGTGGCGGCATCGACACCATCAATGCCGACGGCGGCGATGACCGCATTCGCATCACCGACCGCGCGCATCATGCGGTGGGCGAGGTGATCGATGGCGGTGCTGGCAATGACACCATCCTGTTCGCGACCAATACCAGCGGCCTGACGCTGACGCTGGGTGCTGGCGTGACCGGCGTGGAAGAGGCGCGGATCACCGCGCGACATCAGGACGGTTATGTCTCTACCCGCACGGATGCCAACAGCATCGATGCCTCGGCCATGCTGGCCACGCAGAACATCGCGCTGTTCGGCAATGACGGCGCCAATGCCCTGACCGGCAATGGCGGCGACAACAGCCTGACCGGCAATGGCGGCGACGACACGCTGACCGGCGGCGCGGGCAATGACGCGCTCGTCGGCGGCAGCGGCCTGGATACGGCCCACTACGCGGCCACCACGCTGACCGCCAGCATGTTCGCCTGGGACGATGCGAACAACCGCTGGACGCTGACCACCGGCGGTGCCGAAGGCACCGACACCCTGGCCAGCATGGAGATCGTGACCGGCCTGGGCGGTTATCGCGCATTGCTGGTCAGCCCTGGCGGCAGCTTCGGCAGCCTGGCGCAGCTCTTCGACGGCAATCCCGCCAATGGTGAGGCCGCCGCCGGAGACATCATCCTGCTGGCGCCGGGCACCTATGACAGTGGCGATGTGGTCATCGATCGTTCGGTCACCATCATCGGCGCCAATGTCGGCACCGCCGGCAACGGCACGCGCGTGGCGGAATCCATCGTCACGCGCCTGACGATCAATGCGGCCAATGTCACCATCGACGGTCTGCGGATCAATGAGGGGCTGCCAGTCCCGGCCAATGAAACCGGCGGCATCTTCCTGACCGCGGCCGCCGACAACGCGACCATCACCAACACGGTCTTTGTCCGCACCGGAGATGTGGATGGCGATGCGCATCGCGCCGTGGTCACCAGCACCGGTGGCGTGACGGGCCTGACGCTGACCAACAACCTGATGCAGGGCTGGGCGACGGGTGCCTATCTGAATCCGGGCACCACCGGCACCGTCTCGGGCAATGTGTTCGACGGCAATTTCGTCGGCATGTCGATGGATGATCCGGCGGGCCTGACGGTCTCCGCCAACAGCTTCATCGACGTGTTGGGGACGGTCGAGCATATCGGCGTGGGCGCCGCGGTGAACACCAATGTGCTGACGCAGATCCTGGCCAGCAACAGCTTCTCGGCGGCGCCGCCCGATGCGGTGACCATCTATCCGTCGGGCGATGTCGCGGTGACGGGCACGGTGTTTGCCGATGTCTTCATGGCCAATGGCGGCAATGCGACGCTGAACGGCAATGCCGGCAACGACACCATTGATGGTGGTGACGGGAATGACAGCATCGATGGCGGTGCCGACGCCGACAGCCTGATGGGCGGCGCTGGCAACGACATCCTGCTGGGCGGCGCCGAGGCCGACATGCTCAATGGCGATGCCGGGGCGGATACGCTGACCGGCGGCGCGGATAACGACGTGCTGGATGGCGGCGCGGATGTGGACACCGCGCTCTACACCGGCGCTGTCAGCTCCATCACCTGGACGGCCGGCGGCTGGGAGGTGGTCTCGGCCAGCGAGGGCACGGATACGCTGACCAATGTGGAGTTCGTCGACGCCAGCGGCGAGGGCGGTGCCCGCACGCTGCTGGTGGGCGGCGGTGGCTTCGCCAGCATCAACGCGGCCATCACGGCGGCGACGGCGGGCGACACCATCCTGGTGGCGTCCGGCACTTGGGCCGGCTTCACGCTGGACAAGGCTGTGACTATCCGCGGCTTCAATGCCGGCATGGACGGCGCGGCCGGGCGTTCGGGTGAGAGCGAGGTCACCTCGGCTTCGGTGATCAATGTCGCCTCGGGTGCGGCGGTGATCGACGGGCTGATGTTCCGCTACACCGGGCCGGCGCAGACGGCCTACGTGGCGCTGGACATCCTGGGCGGCGCGAATGTCACAGTTGAGAACAGCGTGTTCCATTCGGATGTGGCAAATGGCAACAGTGTCCCCCCTCCTGCCGGCGTGTTGTCGCGTGGTATCCAGGTCGGCACGGCTTATTCGGGCAACCTGATAATTGATGACAACCTGTTCGGTGGTGCGCAGCAGGGCGACGCCCACAAGTATGGGACGTCGAACTGGCGCACTGGTATCTGGTCCGACGGCTCCGCAGCCTCGCTGACCATCACCGGCAACACCTTCGACAA
>JAIXVY010000275.1 GCA_027482505.1 Opitutaceae bacterium
CTGGATTTTCTCGCGACGACGGACGCACTTCCCGCGCCGCCGCCGGCCGCCGCCACGCCCGCTCCCGTTCGCGCCCGCGCCACTCCGGAGACCGCCGTGCGTCCTCCGCCCGGCTACGCCCGCGCCGAAGAGGACGAGGCCGAAAAGCCCGACATCGTCTTTGAGCGCAGCGCCCGCGCCGAACGCTACCGGCTCACCCTGCGCAAGGACGGCGTCGCCGTCGCCATCATCCCCGCGCGCGGCACCGAGCGCGAGGCCCGCGCCTTCGTCGAGCAGCACCGCGACTGGCTGGAGCGCGCCCGCGCCCGCCAGCGCGCCAAGCCCCGCGCCGCCACCGTCTGGACCCTCGGCACGCACGTCTTGTGGCGCGGCGAGCTCGCCGAGATCCGCAAGGCGAGCGAGGGCGAGCGGCCGACGGTGTGCGTCGCGGCCGACGTCTTTCGCGTGCCGCGTTTCGACGGCGACCTGCGACCCACGCTGGAGGCCCATTTTCTCCGCCGCGCCAAGATCGAGCTGCCCGCCCGCACCTGGGAGCTCGCGGCCGAAACCGGCATGGCGGTGAAGGAGGTCATGGTGCGCAACCAGCGCACCCGCTGGGGCTCCTGCACCACCGGCGGAGTCATATCGCTCAACTGGCGCCTCGTGCAGGCCCCCGATCTTGTGCGCGACTACGTGATCTACCACGAGCTCATGCACCTGAAGGAGATGAACCACTCGGATCGCTTTTGGCGTCGGGTCGAGGAGGTCTGCCCCGCCTGGCGCGAGGCCGAGGCCTGGCTGAAACGCAACGGCTCCATGCTCGGCCTTTGAGCCGGCGCGCCGCGGCTGGGCGGGTCGCGTTACTTGAAGTCGATCAGCTCGACATCGACCACGATCGAGACCTTGCCCGGGATCTTCCCGCGCTGGCCTTTTTCCCCGTAGGCGAGCCAGTAGGGCAGGACGATGGTGCGGCGTTCGCCCTTGCGCATCTGGTGGAGCACGTCGCTCCAGCCGGGCAGGATATTGGGCTGGCCGACGACGAAGTTGTATGGACCGCCGTGGTCGGCGGAGGCGTCGATTTTTTCGTCGTTAAGGAGGAAGCGCGCCGCGTAGTCGACGGTCACGAGCTGGCCCTTTTGCGGCGTGGCGTCGCCCGCGCCGGGCTTGGTGATGACGTAGCGCGCGCCGTTGGGCGTCTCAATGGCGGAGGGAAACCGCTCGGCCAGGAGGGCTGCGTCGGCGGGCGACCATTGATAGGCCTTGCCCGCGAGCGCCTGGCGCATGGCGGCGTTGATCGGTTCGCCCGGATTTTCGCGCATGAGCTTTCCGCTGCGCACGACGAGGGCTATGGTCAGCAGGGCCACGCCGAGGCAGAGGAGCACGAAGAAGGAGCGCATGACGCGAAAACCGGCGGAGGTTCGGGCCCGCTCAGGGCAGGAACGAGCAGATGTATTCGCAGAGGCCGGACTTCACCTCGATGGTGAAGCCGGAGTTGGCGGGCACGTCGAAGTGGGTGCCGGCGCCGTAGGTCTTGACCTCGGTCTGGTCCTTGAGCGTCACGCGGCATTCGCCGGCCACGATCTCCATGCGCTCGGCGGCGGCGGTGCCGAAAAAGTAGGAGCCGGGGCGGATGAGGCCGAGGGTCTTCTTGGACTTGTCGGCGAAGAGGACGGTGTGGGAGACGACGTTGCCGTCGAAGTAGACGTTGGCCTTGGTGTGGACGGTGACGCCGTCGAAGTGGGCGGGAAGGGTGGACATGGTAACGCGCACGCTGCGCGCCTTGCCGGCGGGGTCAAGGCCACGTCCCGCCAAGCCTCCGCAGCCGTCGCCTCCGCGCGATTGCGCGCCCGGTGTCGGCAATCGTTGTCAATCAATGATTGACCAAGCCTGGGGCGGCGGTGGGGAAGGGGCGGCTTTACGTCGCCGACGGCGGCGTGGCAGGCTTCGCGTCCCCTTTTTCGTTCCATGCCCAACATCGACCCCGCCGCCGAGCTGAAGGCGAAGATCCGCACCATCCGCGACTGGCCCAAGCCCGGCGTGAATTTCCGCGACGTCACCACCCTTTTCCAGGACCCCGAGGCCTTCCGCATCCTTGTGGAAAGCATCGCCTGGGACGCCACCCGGCTCGGGGTGAACCTCATCGCGGCGGTGGACGCCCGCGGCTTTATCCTGGGAGGCGCGCTGGCCTATCAGTTGCACCGGCCCTTCATGCTCGTGCGCAAGAAGGGCAAGCTGCCCTTCCGCACCGTGGGCGCCGACTACGCGCTCGAATACGGGAGCGCCTCGATCGAGATCCACGCCGACGCCTGCAAGCCGGGCGACCGGGTGCTGATCGTGGACGATCTGATCGCCACCGGCGGCACCGTGCTCGCCGCCACGAGCCTCATCAAATCCCTCGGCGCCGAGGTGGTGGGCGTGGCCGCGATAATCGATCTGCCCGAGCTGGGCGGTTCGGACCGCTTGCGCGCCGCCGGCCTGCGCGTGCACGCCATCTGCAGTTTCACCGAGGCGGAGTGATCGGAGGTCGACCATGGGCTCGAACAACGAACGCAGGCTCACGATCTGGACCAACGCCGCCCTCGAGCCCGCGGCGCGCGCGCGACTGGAGGCGGGCGTGGCGGCGGCCGGCCATCGCCTCGTGGTCTCTAAAAACGCCTCCGCCTCCGTGCTCGCGGCGGGCGGCGAGGATCCTTTGCTCGCCGAGGCCGACGCGGCCTTCGGCCAGCCCGACGCCGCCGCGTGCCGGGCGTTGACCAGGCTGAAATGGATCGCGCTCACCAGCGCCGGCTACACCCGCTACGACAACGAGGAGACGAAGGACGCGCTGCGCGCCCGCGGCGCCGTGTTCACCAACGCCTCCTCCGTCTTCGCCGAGCCCTGCGCGCAGCACGCGCTGGCCATGATGCTCGCGCTCAGCCGCCAACTGCCCGCCTCGCTCGCCGAGCAGCTGGGCGAGCGCGGTTGGAAATATCTCGAACACCGCGCCGCCTCGCGCCTGCTCAACGGCCAGACCATCCTGCTCCTCAGCTATGGCGCCATCGCCAAGCGCCTAGTCGAGCTCCTCGCGCCCTTCGGCATGAAGATCTACGCGCTGCGCCGCCGCGTTTACAGCGAGGCCGGCGTGCACGTGATCCCCGAGGAAAAACTCTCCGCCGTGCTGCCCCTCGCGGACCACATCGTGAACATCCTGCCGGAGAACGACGACACGCTCGGCTACGTGAACGCCCGCCGCCTCGCGCTGGCGAAGCCGGGGGCGTATTTCTACAACATCGGCCGCGGCCCCACGGTGGACGAGCGCGCGCTGATCGACGCGCTGGAGAGCGGCCGCCTCGGCGGCGCCTATCTCGACGTGTTCGCCACCGAGCCCCTGCCGCCCTCGAGCCCGTTGTGGAGCGCGAAGAATTGCTGGCTTACGCCGCACACCGCGGGCGGTCGCAGCGACCAGGACCATGCGCTGGCCGAGCTTTTTCTCCACAACCTCGGCTGTTTCTCGGCGGGAAACCGCGCCGCGATGCGAGACGTGGTGGTCGGCTGAGCGCGGGCTACTCGGCCAGCGTCACGCGCAGACGGACGAACAGGGGGCCCGCCGGCGCGGGCAGGGCGACGGCCACGGTTTCAACGCCGCCGGCGACGGATTCCACGACCGGCGGCGCGGAAGACGCGGCCCAGCCCGAAGCAAGGGCCGCGCTGGTCTCGACGGAATAGGTCACGCCCGCGAGAGCGCCCGGCCGGCGAAAGCGGAAGGTCAGCGAGCCGTCGCCGCCGCGGTTCAGCGCGGGGATCGAGGCCGGGGCGGCGTCGGCGGAGAGCGGGTCCAGGCCGAGCGCGTATTCAAGAAGCAAGGACACGCCGTCGCCGTCGGGATCGGCCGAGCCGGAAGCGCCCGCCAGGCCGTTTTGCGCGGCCCAGGTGGCGAAGCCGGGCGCGACCGTCACCGCGGCGGCGGCGCTGGAGGCGGAACCTGCCGAGTTGGAAACGCGCACCCAATACGAGGTGGTGGCGAGCAGGGCGGGCGTGGTGAACGTCGAGGCGTTGGTCCCGACCGGCGCGGACGTGTCCCCGCTCTCGCCCCGATACCATTGGTAGGCGAGCGGCGCGGAGCCGGAGACGACGACGTTGAGCGTGGCGGTCTGGCCGCCGTTGATGGTGCGACCGAGCGGTTGCGCGGCGATGGAGGGCGCAACGGCCGAGGGGGCGTCGGCGTTGGCGGTGCGCAGCCAGTTGGCCTTGGGCCAGGTTAGCCGACCCGCGCCCGCGCCGGCCTCGAGCACCCGGCGGAGGTCGGCGGGATCGTCCATCGGCGGCGCGGGGTAGGGCGCGGAGCCGTCGGTGGTGTTCCACGAAAAGGGAATGATCGCCGCCTGGAAGGGTCCCATCGGGCTGCCGGCGTCGGTGCTGTCGCCGCGGATCGTGGTGGTGGTGCCGTTGGCGTTGCGGAACTGGTAGATCGTGTCGACCGACTTGATCTTGCCGGTGTAGGCGGGGTTGGAGGGATCGGTCTGGTTGTTGCGCAGCGGGGTGATGCAGTCGATGTAGACGGACTTCTCCACGAGGAGGGCGGCGCCCTCGGTGGAAATGGAGCCGTTGAGGAAGGGGTTGAAGCTGTAGCTGTTTTCCAACGACAACTGGGCGGCGGACGACATGGCGGCCTTGCGCGCGTCGCGCAGTCGCTTGGCGACGAGGGCGAGGCTGTCGTCGACGTAGATGTTGTAGTTGTGGACCTGGCCGCCGCGCAGGCGCGGGACGCAGCGGTCCCAGATGTTTTCAAACCACTGGTGGTGAAAGGTGGCGGAGAGGACGTTGTTCTGTGCGTCGAGTTCGGTCGCGCCCATGAGGTGGCACTTGTCGTGTCCCTGGATGATTTTGACGACGTCCTCCGCGGTGAATCCGTTCGTGCGGAGAAAATTGTAGAAGGCGTGGGAGGCGCGGTTGGCCTCGAGCGCGGCGATCTGCTGGCGAACGAAGCTGTTTGGGTTGGTGGCGCCGTCGTCGCCGACGTAGCGGCACCAGGAGAGCGTGATGTTTTGCGTGCCCTTCTTCATGTCGGCGATGCCGTCGTAGGCCTTGGTGAAGGTGCAGTGGTCGATCCAGACGTTGGACACGGAGCCGCCGTTGCTGAGCACGATGAAATCCCAGTCGTTGGCGTCGTAGTCGCCCTTGCTGGTCTCATCCCACTCCCAGAGTTCGTCGAAGCGCAGGTTGCGGATGATGATGTTGGAGGTGCCCTTGATGTTCAGGGTGGCGTGCCGAAGGGTGGAGCCGTTGGCGGAAAAAATCGTCATGCCGCCGCCCTTGGGAACGATGTCGATCACGCTGACCCCGGTGACGATGAGGCGCGGATGAAGTTTCGGCGTGGCGTGGGCGCGAAAGACGCCGAGGGCGCGGGTGGCGTCGTCGACCTCAAGATAACCGAGGTCGAGGTCGTTGAGGATTTCGATGACGCGGACCGCTCCGGCGGTCTTGGAGGCGTCGGAGATCGCCTTGATGAATTCGAAGGGCGTGGAGCACTTCCGGTAGGCGGGGTCGGTCTCCGCGATGACGCCGCCGCCGGTGGTGCCGGAGCCGAGTTTGGCGAAGCCCTGGAGATCGAAGGCGGACCAGGCCAGCTCGGTGGTGACGGTGAGCGTGGCGACGGCGCTGGTCGCGGAGCCGAAGGCGTTGGTGACGACGACGTCGAAGCCCGCGCCGGAGTCCGATAGTTGCAAGCCGCCGAGGGTCAGGGTGGACGCGGTGGCGCCGGCTATCGGCGAACCGTCGCGCCGCCATTGGTAGGAGAGTGGCGCGGTGCCGAGCGCGGTGACGCCAAAGGTGGCGGAGCCGCCGACATAGGCGGAGCGGGCGGCCGGCGGGACGGTGATCACGGGCGGGCCGTTTACAGTGAGCACTGCGGCGGCGCTAGTCGTGGAGCCGCCCGGCCCGGTGACGACGACGTCGTAGGACGCGGCGTCGGAAAACTGGACGTTGCCCAGCGTGAGCGCGGCCGCGGTGGCGCCGGCGAGGGCGGCGCCGGCCTTGCGCCATTGGTAGGAGAAGGGACCGTCGCCGGAGGCGGCGACGCCGAGGGTGACGCTGCTTCCCAAGGATACGGTCTGGCTGGCGGGCGCGGCCGTGATCGTCGGGGGCAGCAGCACGGAGAGACGCGCGACGGCGCTGGTCGCCGAGCCGGCGGAGTTGGTGACGACAACGGAGTAGTCGCCCGCATCCGCGGAAGAGACGCCGGAAAGGGAGTAGCCCGCCGAGGTGGCGCCCGGAATGGGCGAGCCGCCTTTGCGCCACTGGTAGGAAAGGGGAGCGGTGCCGCTGGCGGAGACGGTGAAGCTGGCGGCCGCGCCGAGCGGGACCGAGAGTGCGGCGGGCTGCGTCGTGATGACGGGCGCGACGACGGCGGTGGAGACGGTGAGCGTGGCGGTGGCGCTGGTGGCGAAGCCGGCGGAGTTGGTCGCGACGACCGAATAATCGCCCGCGTCGGCCACGGTGACCGATTGGATCGTGTGCGAGGCGGAGGTGGCGCCGGAGATGGGCGAGGCGCCCTTGAACCATTGATAGCCGGGCGCGGGGCTGCCGGTGGCGCTCGCGCCAAAAGTCACGGAATCCCCGGGCGCGACCGTCCGCGAGATCGGTTGGGTGGTGAAGACAGGCGCGCTGTCGGCGGTGGCGGAAGTGGCGGAGAAGGACACGCCGTCTATGGCGAGGATGTCGTGGGAGTTGGTGGCGCTGGTGGCGTTGTTGGTGAACGTCCAACGCAGCCAGAGCGTGGCGCCGGCGGGCACGCTCACGGGGACCGACGTGACCGAGCGCGCGGCGGACGAGGGCGCGGCGCCGTTCAGGGTGGAGGCTGCGAGCTCGGGGAGGCTGGTCCAGCCGGCGGCCGAAGGCAGGTCGGCAAGGCTCGCGCCGACGCGATAGGAAACGGCGACCGAGACCGTGCGGGTGTTGGTGGCCTCGCGCCACTGTTCGGCGGCGTAGGCGAGGGAAAAGGAGGTGAGCTCACGTCCGGAGTTGTTGACCAAGGCCAGGCCGAGATGCGTGGGCGCGGAGGCGAGCTGGGTGTGGTAGGCGAGGGCGCGGTCGGCGTCGGCGGAGGTCGCGCCGACATTGGTGACGACGAGATGGGCCGGGTTGGTTGCGGTGCCGTTTATGGTGGAGGCGGCGGGATTGAGCGAGCTGGCGGAGTCGCAGGCATACCAGCCTGGGACGGTGGAGTTGTTGGCCCAGGTGAAGCCGCCCGAGAGAGGAAGGGCGTCGAAGCCCTGCGCGTGCGGACTTCCGCCGAGGACGTAGGTGGAGGCGTCGGCCGAGCCGGAGGCGACGATGGAGACGTAGGCGCGGAGCGCGGGCGCGGCGAGGGCGCACGCGATCGCGCAGACGACCGCGAAAAAACGGAGCGCGGCGCGAAGCGACCGGGACGGGGCGGGGAAAAGCACGGCGGAGCGGGGTTGATTCCGGCGGGGCTGCGGATACCGGAACGGGCGCGAGTGTTGCCGAGCGGGAGAAGAGCGGCGTGAAGAATTTTGCGCGTATTGTTGCGCGCCGGCGCCATGCCTCCGCCATGGCCAGGTAGCGAGGCGAGTGCCCGCCTGCCCGGCGGCTAGTCCTCCCGGTGATGGCGATGCCGGAAGGGCTTGGCCGCGCGCTCGGCGGCCTTTTGCTTCCAGCCCGGCTTGCTGGCCACGGCACCCGGTTTGCGGAGCGTGGGCGCCTTGGCGGCCTGCTCGGCTTTCAGCTTCCGGTAGCTGGCGAGTCGTTCCGGCGGCAGAGTGCCGTCCTCGATCGCGGCGCGCACGGCGCAGCCCGGCTCGTCCTCGTGCCGGCAGCTCGTGAAGCGGCAGCGCAGCGCGAGCTCGGCTATGTCGGCGTAGGCCTCCTCGACGGCTTCGTCCGCGTCCCAAAGCTGGAGCTCGCGCATGCCCGGCGTGTCGATGATGAGCGCGCCGCTCGGGGCGAGCACCAGCTCCCGGCGCGTGGTGGTGTGGCGACCCTTGGCGTCTTTTTCGCGAACCTCTCCGATGGGCAGTTCCGCGTCGCGGGCGAGGCGGTTGATGAGGCTGGATTTGCCCACGCCGGAGCTGCCGACGAAGGCGAGCGTGCGTCCGGGCGAGGCGTGGCCGCCGAGAAGTTTTAAACCGCGCCGGGTGTGGCTGCTGGTCACGACGACCGGCACGCCGGGCACGAGGCGCTCGATCTCCTCGCGCACCGCCTCGGGCGCGGGGTGGAGGTCTGCTTTGTTGAGAACGATGACGGGCGTGGCGCCGGAGTCGCGCGCGGCGACGAGGAAGCGCTGGATGCGCTTCGGGTTGTAGTTTCGGTCGAGGCCGCTGACGAGGAAGGCGACGTCGATGTTGGCCGCGATGATTTGCTGCGCCTGTTCGCCGCCGGCCGCCTGGCGAACGAAGCGGCTGCGGCGCGGGAGCAGGGCGTGGAGTTGGGCGCGGCCCTCCGCGCCGGCGCTGGGCGCGACGGCGACCCAGTCGCCCACGGCGGGGTAGGCGACGGGATCGCGTTTCGCCTCGTGGTGAAACTTGCCGGTGCATTCGGCCAGCAGCTCGCCGCCCGCGGTGACGACGGCGTAGTAATGGCGGCGCAGCTCCACGACGACGCGGGCGGGTTCGAGGCCCGCGATCGCGTGCGGCGCGAAGGCGGCGGCCCAGGCCGCGTCCCAGCCGTAGGGGGCGAGCGGATGATCGGCTGGATCGGACATCGGTTTAATGCAGAGACGCGGAGGCGCGGAGAGACGCTAAGATTGATCGGCTTGAAAGGGAGATGCTCTTTTTCTCTGCGTCTCTGCGCCTCTGCGTTAAAATCAAAACGTCACGACGCGTTTCTCGGGGTCGGCGTTCTGGCGAAAAAAGAGGGCGGTGTGGCCGACGGAGCCGACGCAGGGAACGCCGAGGTCGGTCTCGATTTTGGCGATCAGGTCGGCGCGCTCGTGGCGGTCGGCGCCCTCGAAGCGGACCTTCACGAGCTCGCGGGCGTCGAGCAGGCGGACGAACTCGCGCTGAAGCGCGGGCGTGAGGCCGGCTTTGCCGATCTTGAGGGCGGCGTCGAGGGTCTGGCCTATGCCGCGCAGTTTGGTCTTCTGCGCGCCGGTGAGGGGAAGGTTTTCCATGAGTGCCGAGGGATGAAGGCCAAAAACGGGACCGCGGAAACGTAATAATGCCGCATCGATCGCGGCGGGTGGCGATTCCGGCGGTGTAACCTATTGGGTTACACGGGCCGGGGCGCCAGGGCCGGCTACCACGCGTAGGTCAGCTCGGCGCGGGCCCAGCGCGGCGGGGCCACGTTGACCACTCCGGTGGAGGTGCGGCCGGTCTCGATCTCGGCGTCGAGGAGGTTTTCCAGCGCGACCACGAGGCCGAGGCGCGGGGTCAGCGCATAGCGGACCGAGAGGTCGAGACGGGTGGCGGAGCCGAGCGCGAGGGTATTGAGATCGTCCTCGAATTGCTCGGAGAACCAGCGCGCCCGGAGGTCGAGCGCGAGGGCGCGCGTCGCCTGCCAGTCCACGCCTGCGGAGAGGGTGTGGCGGGGCACCTGGGCGAGGCGCTTGCCGTCGAGCGCGGCCGCGTCCGGGCCGCCGGAGCGAACGCGGGCGTCGGAAAGCAGGTAGTCGGCCTCGAAGCGCAGGGAGGGCAGCGCTTCCGGCGCAAAGTGACCGCCGAGTTCGAGGCCGCGGATGCGGGCGGAGTCGAGGTTGCGGCGTTCGCGGGTGTCGGGCGGCGCGGGCAGGGTGACGTTGGCCACAGCGTCGGCGAGGTGGTTTTGGAAAACGGTGGCGCGCAGGCCGTGGCGTGCCGCGGGCGGGCTCCACGCGAGGCCGAGTTCGCCGCCGGCGAGCGTCTCGGGATCGAGGTTAGGGTTGGCGAGCGTGGTGAAGGAGCCGACGCGAAAAGGGCGGTAAAGCTCGTTGAGCGTGGGAGTGCGGTAGGCGGAGTAGGCGGCGGCGCGGGCCGTGAGCGCCTCGGTGGCGCGCCAGGCGAGCCCTGCGGAGGGCGAGAAGGCGACGTCGTCCCGATCGGCGTAGGCATCGTCGCGCAGGACGGCGCCGGTGGCGCGGACGGTTTCGCGGCGAAAAC
>JAIXVY010000269.1 GCA_027482505.1 Opitutaceae bacterium
CGCAAGCTCGCCGCCGCGCGCCTGTTCGCGGACGAATCCGGCAAGCTTAATCTCGACCTTCGCCAAGTCGGCGGCCGCGCCCTCGTCGTCAGCCAATTCACCCTTTTCGGCACGCTCGACAAAGGCACGCGCCCCGATTTCCACCGCGCCGCCCCGCCCGCCGAGGCCCGAGCGCTCTACGAGGCCTTTCTCACGCAACTCGAACGCGAACTCGCGGCTCCCGTCGCCCATGGAGAATTCGGCGCCGACATGCAGGTCGCCCTCGTGAACGACGGCCCCGTCACCCTCGTGATCGACTCGCCGCAAAAAAACTAAACCGCGGATAACGCGGACCACAGCGGATAAGACCAGGGTATCCGGTCTTTCATCTGCGCCCTCTGCGTTATCTGCGGTTAAAACAATACGCGCCGGTCAGCGCTATTCGCGGTAAAACACGCTCACATCGCGTCGTAGATCTGCACGCGCTCCCAGTAGGGTTTGAAGCGCTCCACGAAGGCCTTGTGGACCGGGTCGACTTGGTAGGCATCGTGCGCGGCCACGTCCTGGAAGATGGCCGTGATCGCGAAGGTGTAGCTCGCATCCACCACCGGGCGCGGCGGGATCGGGGCCGGCGCGCCGATGTGCAGTTCGCTCACGCTCTTGATCGGGCGGAGCGACTCAAGCCCTTGCCGGAGAAACTCCTCGCGCTGGGCGGTCGTGAGATCTTTGCGGAGCCAGAAGACGACGGTGTGGACGAGCATGATGGGAAAAGACCCGCACCCTCTCCGCCTCTCCGCCACCCCCGCGAGCCCAAAAAAACTTCCCCCCACGGCTCCTAGCCCCAAACTCCCTGCTCCTCGCTCCTCGCTCCCCGCTCCGCCATGCCCGCCCCCGCAAATCTCCAACTCATCGGCGATGAAATCGCCATCGCTTGGGACGACGGCGTCGAAACCTACTTCACCGGCGAGGAACTGCGCGCCGCCTCCCCCAGCGCCGAAAATGTCGGCGAGCACGACATCCTGGGCAACAAATACGGCGGCGACGGCCCGAAGCGTTTTCCCGGCGTCACCGTCCTCGGCTGGGAGCAAGTGGGCAACTACGCCATTCGTTTCGATTTTAGCGACCGCCACCGCACCGGGCTCTTTAGCTACGAATACCTGCGCGAACTCGCAGCCCGCCGCGGCTGAGTCCGCGGCATCCCGCGCGCGAAGCGGGACGCGTTTGCCAGGCGCGGCTTGACTCGCGGCGCTTAAGGAAGAGGGTGCCCGCGGTTCCACCATGTCCTACGCCATCCATCATATCATCGGGATTTGCGTGAGCGTGGAGCTCTCGGTCTTCCCTGGCGCGCCCGGTGAGGCGCGCTGAACCGCCGGCCGTGGCCGGATAACGGCGTAGGTTTCGCCCACCGGGCAGGAACATTTCCCCGAGGTTTCGCGTGCCTTCATGCCGCGCCCTCGTCCCTTTGCGCGCCCGTCAACCGGCCAGGCCCGCGCGATCTTGCGTCGCGTTCGCCTCCGGTAATGCCGCGCGCGGCCATTCGACTCCCTTCACCGCATTCCCATGACACCAAATCTTTATCTCCTCGATTCCGACGCCGCCTCGCTGCGGCATCGCGTCAACCTCCTCTCCTCCGATCCGCACTCTCGCCGCGCGCTGCAACGTCTGCGCGGCGAGATCGAACGCGCCTCGGTGCTGCCCGTCGCCGACTTTCCGCCCGATGTGGTTCGCATCGGTTCCTTCGTCGAGGTGCTCGACCTCACCGACGGCGAGACCGCCCGCTACGTGCTGTCCTTTCCCGAACACGCGGAGATCACCTCCGGGCGCTTGTCGGTCTTCGCCCCGCTCGGGACCGCCCTGCTCGGGTTTCCCGCCGGGCACGAGTTCACGTGGGAGATGCCCGGCGGCCCGCGCCGTCTCCGCATTCTTTCCGTGACCCCGCCCGAGTCCGCCTCGGCCCCTCGTCACGCCGCGCCCGCCCTTTTCAACCAATCCTAAAGCCACCACCACCATGACCACTTCTTCCCTTCCTCACCTGCCCGATCCCACACCTTGGACGCTGACCAAAAACGTGCTCGATGAAGCGGGCCTCACCGGCGAACTCCACTTGCTCGCGCCCGGCGCCCGTCACGCCTGCGAACGCCCTGCCTCGGGGGATCGGCTCGTCTTCGTCGCCGCCGGATCCGTCACCATCGAAAGCGGCCGCAAAAACTACATCCTCCAGCCCGACACCACCCTCCGCCTGCCCGCCGGCGCGGTCTGCGCCGTGCGTAATCACGAATCCACGCCCGCCAAGGTCCTCGTGGTGGAGCTGCCTCCGCCGCGCCCCGCCCGCGGCGAATCGCTGGTAATGCTCCGCGGCTGAGCGCCCGCAGGCGCGACGAAGCCCGCCCGGGCTCCTCGCGCCTGCTTCGCCCCTTGCCACGCTCGGGGGCGCGGAGGATGCCGCTCGCGCCCCGCGCCGGGCATGATGGCCCGCGCCCGCCATGGCCTCGCCGCAAGACGCAGACCCGCCCTCCTTCCGCCCCG
>JAIXVY010000073.1 GCA_027482505.1 Opitutaceae bacterium
CCGCCGCCGAGGCGGAGCCGCCCGGGCTGTTCACCCGCAGCACCACCGCGGCCACGGTGTCGTCCTCCCGCAGGGCCCGCAGCTCGCGGGCGTAGGCCGCTCCGCCGACTTCGCCCTCATAGCCCTCGCCGTCGACGATTTCCCCTTCGGCGTAGACGATCGCCACGCGGGCGTCGCCCCGGCCTGAGGGCTCGGGCACATGCTTGAGATAGTCCACGAACGAAACCTGCCGGAACGCCTCGCCGCGCTCGGCGCCGGTTTCCTCGCGCAGCTTGTCGATGATCTCGTCGCGATAGCCGATGGCCGTGACCAGATTCGCCTCCTTCGCGGCCTCGGGCGGGATCAGGCCTTCGCGATCGACGAGTTCCTGAAGAGCCGAGGGTTCGATCGAACGAGCCTCGGCGATGCCGTCGCGCAGCTCCTTCCACAGATCCCCCAGCAGAACGGTGAGCTGCTCCCGGTTTTCGGGGCTCAGATCGCGGCGGATGAAGGGCTCGACCGCGCCCTTGTATTTGCCGGAGCGCGTCACCTGGACGCCCACGCCCCACTTTTCGAAGGCCGCGGCGTAAAACATCGGCTCGCTCGCCAGCCCGGGCAGCACCACCAGGCCAAAGGGATTGAGCGTGATCTCATCCGCAACCGAGGCCACGTAGATCTCGGGCGTGCCCGCCTCGTCGAAGTAGGCCTTCACCGGTTTGCCCGCCGCCCGGACCTCCGCCAGCGCCGCGCGCAACTCGTCCAGCGCGGCGAAGCCCGTGCCGTAACCGTCCGGCGAAAAACGGCCGGTGAGAAACACCCCTCGCACGCGCCCGTCCGCGGCGGCGTGACGCAAACCCTCAACCGCCCGGCGCAACGAGAGCGCCTCGGGCGCGTCCCCGGCGAGCAAACCGCCCAGCCCGCCGGCCTCCACCCGCGGAGGCGCGTCGGTGAGGTTCATCCCGTCGAGGTTGAGCACCAGATAGGAGCCGTCCTCGAACCGGACCGGGACCGCCTGATGGCCCATCGAGGCCAGAATGGCAAAGCCGCCGAACAGCAGCGCCACGGAGGTGACGGCGAAGGCGAAAAGCGCGAGCAACGTGCCGACAAACGAGGCGAAAAACGCTTTCATGGAGAAATTTCGCCCAACCTACGCGCGCGCCCGGACCGCGCGCCAGCCCCGTTTGCGCTTTTCCAAAGCGGAGGTTTGCGCGCTTTGCAGTGGCCCGAATCCCGCTTAACTTCACCTCGCCATGGATCAGCCCGCCCTCCTCACCACCAACCGCAAGGCGCTCACGATCAACCTCGACGACTCGAAATACGGCACCTTCGCCGAAATCGGGGCGGGCCAGGAGGTCGCGCGCGTCTTCTTCCAGGCAGGCGGCGCGGCCGGCACCATCGCCAAGTCGATGTCGGCCTACGACATGACCTTCAGCGACGCCATCTACGGCAAGGCCCCGCGCTACGTCTCCCGCGAGCGCCTCCAAACCATGCTCGACCACGAGTATGAACTGCTGATCGAGCGCCTGCGCGAAAAACGCGGCGCCACCACCAAGTTTTTCGTCTTCGCCGACACCGTCGCGGCCAAATCCTACAAGGGGAACAACGAGTGCCACGGCTGGATGGGCATCCGCTTCCAGCCCGCCCCCGGCGATACGACGCCCAGCGAGATCGTCCTGCACGTCCGCATGTGGGACAAGGACAACGTCCGCCAGCAGGAGGCCATCGGCATCGTCGGCACCAACCTCATCTACGCCGCCTTCTACCTGCGCGACGACCTGGAGAAACTCATCGCCTCGCTCGCCGACAACGTCGGCTCCGACCGCATCGAGGTCGACATGCTCAAGCTCTCCGGGCCCGCCTTCGCCAACGTAGACAACCGGCTCATGTCGCTGCACCTCGTGCGCCACGGCCTCACCAACGCCGTGATGTTCGGCCCCGGCGGCGAGGTTCTCCAACCCTCCGAGGTCCTCTACAAAAAAGCCATCCTAGTGGAGCGCGGCAGCTTCCGCCCCGTCACCCACGTCAACGTCGACATGCTCAACTGCGCCACCGCCCAGTTCGTGCAGGAGCCCGCCGTGCAGGGGAAGGACCTGATCGTGCTCATGGAAATCACCATGAACAACCTGCTCGCCGGCGGCGCCCTCGACCCGAGGGACTTCCTCTCGCGCGTCGATCTGCTCGGCGACATCGGCTGCACTGTATTGATTTCCAACTACAGCGAATACTACCGCCTCACCACCTATTTCCGCCGCTACACCAAGGAGATGATCGGCGTGGCGATGGGCATCAACAACCTGCTCGAGATCTTCAACGAGAAATACTACGAGCACCTCGAGGGCGGCATCCTGGAGAACTTCGGCCGACTTTTCCGCAACGCCGTCCGCCTCTACGTCTACCCCATGCAGTCGGCCGCCTACGAGCGCTACCTCGCCACCGGCCACCCGGCCGACCAGGGCGGACAGACGCAGACGAGCGGCGCCGTCGCCTCCCCCTTCGCCAAGGACGTGCTCATCACCGCCCGCAACGTGCAGGTGGTCTCGCACCTTCGCAGCCTCTACCAGCATCTGCTCGAGAACCACTACCTCGAGTGCATCGTCGGCTACGACCGCGAGATCCTCGCGATTTTCTCCCGCGACGTGCTGGACCGCATCCGCGCCGGCGACTCGACCTGGGAAAAAATGGTCCCCGCGCCCGTCGCCGCCGCAATCAAGAAGCGCGGCCTCTTCGGCCACGCCGCGAACTGACGAGGTAGGGTCGGCGCTCGCCGCCGACCGCGCCCGCGAACAAGGCCTGAACCACCCACGCGGCCGCCGACGAGCGGCGGCCCTACAAGGCGCCGAGCGCCGCCGCCAGAGCGCGGAGCTTCTCGGGGGATTTCTCTGCCGGCGCGCTCTCCACGCCGCTGTTAACGTCCACGAAACGCGCGCCGCTCGACGCGACCGCCTCGCGGATGTTTTCCGGCGAGAGCCCACCGGCCAAGATCCAGCGCTTGTCCGGATGCGCGCGGGCCCGGCTGGCAAAGCCGCCCCAATCGCCGGTGCGCCCGGAGCCGCCGAAACCTTCGGCGTGAAAGGTGTCCACGAGGAAGGTCTCCGCGAGCTCCCCCCACGCCTCGGGAAACGGCGCCCCCGGCGGGAGCTTGGGCGCGAGCCAAAGCCGCTCCGGCCCCACTTGCGCGCTCCAGGCGTTCACCGCGCCAAAGGGCAGCTCGTGCCGCGCGTGAATCTGAAAAAAGTCGAAACCGGCCTCCGCCGCCCAATCGAGGTCGTCGAGCGAAGGCTCGACCATCACCGCCACCCGCTTCGGTCCGCGAGGAAGGAGAGACGCCAGCTCCGAGTAGTCTCCCAGCGACAAGTGGCGCGGCGATTTGGGGTAAAGGATGAACCCGAGGAAATCCGCCCCCAGCTCCGCCGCGAGGCGCGCGTCTTCTGCGCGCTTCAACCCGCAAACTTTGAAATGAATTTCGCCGATCATGAATCACCCACGAAACACATGAAATGACACGAAAACCGAGCCGATTCTTCCGGTTCTTCTTTTCGTGTCATTCGTGTGTATCGTGGGCGCAGAATCAGAACGAGTTCACCGCCGCGATCACATGCTCGACCTGCGCGTCGGTGAGCTCGGGGAAGATCGGCAGGCTCAGCACGGTGGCGCAGGCGCGCTCCGCGACGGGCATCGAGCCCTCCTTGTAGCCGAGCTCGGCGTAGCAGGCCTGGCGGTGCAGCGGCACGGGATAGATGAGATCGGTGCCCACATCCTGTTTCGCGAGGTGTTCGCGCAACGCGTCGCGCCGCGGATGGCGGATCGTGAACTGGTGCCACACGCTTTCGCCGTCGGCCGTCTTGCCGACCGGGAGGCGCACGTCGGGGTGCTTGATTCCCGCGAGATATTTGCCGGCGATCTCCCGGCGGCGCGCGGTCCAGCCGGCGAGGTGAGGCAGCTTCACCCCCAGCAAGGCGCCTTGAAAGCCGTCCATGCGGAAGTTGAAGCCCACGTGATCGTGGTAATAACGACGGCCCGAACCATGCACGCGGAGGAGTTTCGCCTTATCGAAAAGCTCGTCCCGGCGCGACACGAAGGCGCCGCCCTCGCCGCAGCCGCCTAGGTTCTTGGTCGGGTAGAAGCTAAAGGTGCCGGCGTCGCCGAGCAGGCCGACCGGCACGCCGCCGCAGGTGGCTCCGACCGCCTGCGCGCAGTCCTCGACCACGAAGAGATTGTGCTTCTTCGCGAGCGCGAGGATCGCGTCCATCGGCGCGGGAAGACCGAAAAGGTGGACGGCCACGATGCCCTTGGTGCGCGGCGTGATGGCGGCCTCGATTTTGGCCGGATCGAGCAGGAAGGTGGCCTCGTCGATGTCGACGAAGACCGGAGTGGCGCCCACGTAGCTGATGCCCCAGACCGTCGAGATGAACGTGAAGGGCGGCGCGATGACCTCGTCGCCCGGCCCCCAGCCGGCCAGCGCGGCGGCCAAGTGCAGCGGCGAGGTGCCGGAATTTACTCCGATCGCGCGCGGGTAGCCCAGCGTCCTGGAGAAGGACGCCTCGAAGTCGTCGACGTCCTTGCCAAGGCAGAAGCGCGTGGCGTCGTAGGTCGCGGCGAGCGCGGCGAGCGCCTGCTCGCGAATCGCGCGATGCTGGAGCGATAGATCGAGGAAGGGGACTTTCATGGCGAAGGCCAAAACAACCCGAGTGCGCGGCGAAAACCAAACCTGTTTTGGCCCGTCCGCCCAATCCCCTTCACGCGGCGTCCGCGCCCGCCTCGCCCGCCGACGAGACCCTCACGACCTCGATCAGCTCCGCCAAGGTGAACGGCTTGGGGAGGAACCGGAAACCCTCCGGGCTGATCACCCGCCGCATCTCATCCTCCAGTATGCCGCTCAGCAGCACGATGCCGATGCCGGGGCTCAGCTCTCGCAGCCGCCGCGCGAGACAGGAGCCATCCATGCCGGGCAAAATCATGTCGATCAGCGCGAGTTCAACCGAGGCGCCCCTGTCTTCCATCAAAGCCAACGCTTCTTCCCCGGAAGTGGCTTCATCGACGAGCCATCCCGCCTGGCGGAGGATCATGGAAACCATTCCGCAAATCTCGGGCTGATCATCTACGATCAAGAGACGCCTTTTTCTCTGTGGCATCGGCTCCGACGCCTTTTTCGCCGCCGGCGTGGTCTGCGTCAGGACAACAAGAGCCATACCTCATAATACTAATACTCCTTCCCTACGCAAATACCCTTATGATTTTAGCATAAATCCTATCCTGTTAAGGGCAAATGAATTACCTATGACAAAAAATTAAGACGCCATTTTCCGCAAAAAGACGGAAGCGCCGGCGAAGCAAACGCGGAGGACGCCTAGGCGCCCTTGGCGAGGTGCTTCATCAACGAGGCGATCAACGCGTCGAGGTTGGGTTTGGCGGCGACAAAATCGGGCTTCATGCCCTGCTCCACCAACGTCTCGGTGGTTTGTTCGCCGATGCTGCCGACCAGAGGCTTCTTGGCGCCGGGAGCGAGTTTCAGGGAGGCGCCCTGGGCGTGGTAGCTTTCCGCCGCGGAGGAACTGGCGAAGAGGATGGCATCCGCGCCGTGCTGCCGGAAATCGTCCGCCACGGGATCGTTCTCGAGATCGGTCTTCTCCGTCTTGTAGAGCGGCAGGCGATCCACGATGGCCCGCGCGGCCTCGAGCTTCTTGACCAGCTTGTCGCGGTTCAGATTGCCGGTGACGACGATAACCTTGGCGCTATCGAGGCTGCCCGTCTCGATCAGCGCCTCGGCGAGCGAGGAGCCGGTGGCGTCGTCGGGCATGCACTCGACGCGGATGTGATGCTTCTCGATCTCGCGCGCGGTGGCCTTGCCGATGCAGGCGAAGCGCAGCAGGCCGAGGGCGCGGATATCCTTAAAGCCCTTCAAAAACTCCTCGAAGAAATAGCGCACGCCGTTGGCGCTGGTGAAAACGATCCAGTCGTAGCTGCCGAGCTCGGAGAGAATCTCGACCAGGCCGTATTTGGAAACGTCCTTCGTGATGTTGATGAGCGGCAGCTCCAACACCTCCGCCCCGAGGGTCTCGAGTTTCTCGCGCAGCTCGCTGTTCTGATCGCGCGTGCGCGTGATGGCGACGCGGCGCCCGAAGAGCGGGAGGCGCTCGAACCAGTCGATGGCCTCGTGATCGCGGACGACCTCGCCGACAAAAACAATCGCGGGCGCGGCGAGCCCGGCCTTGGCGACGCGCGCGGCCAGATCGGCCACGGTGCCGCTGACGCTGCGCTGGCGGCCAAGCGAGGCCCACTGCACGACGGCGGCGGGCGTTTCGGCGGAGAGTCCGCCGGCGCGGAGCTCGGCGAGGATGAACTCCAGCCGGCCCATGCCCATGTAGATCGCGAGGGTCGTGTTCTTGAGCGCGCCGAAACTGCGCCAGTCGACCTGCGCGCCCCCGGCCTTGGTCGGATCCTCGTGGCCGGTCAGGAACACGAGCGAGGTCGAGACGTTCCGGAAAGTGAGCGGAATGCCGGCGTAGGCGCCGGCGGCGAGCGCG
>JAIXVY010000296.1 GCA_027482505.1 Opitutaceae bacterium
AAGGTCGGGATGGCAGCCCACGTGGTCGCTGAGAATGGCGGGGCGGCCAAGGTGCATGGCCTCGTTCACCGCGAGGCCCCAGGTTTCGTGGCGACCCTCGGAGGGCAGCACGAACACGTCGCCGAGGAGGTAGCGCGCCGGCATCTCCGACTGGTTGGCGAAGGGGAGAAAGTGGACGTTTTCGCGGCCGGCGGCGGAGGCCCGAAGGGCGGCGAGCAAGTCGCCGTCGCCGGAGAGGACGAGGTGGGCGCCGGGAACCGCGGCGCGAAGAAAGGCGGCGAGAAGCAGGTCGGGGCGCTTTTTGGCGATGAGTTTTCCGGCGAAGAGGGCGACGGGGGCGTCGGCGGGGATGCCGAGCGCGGCGCGTTGCGCGGCGGCGTCGGCCAGGCGCCGCGGGGTGGGCGAGAAATGGGCGGCGTCGACGCAGTGCGGCGCGGGAAACAGTTTTTTCTCCGGCGCGCCGAAGTGGCGAAAGTAGGCGGCGTTGGCCCGCCCGACGGGGAGGAAGGCGGCGACGCGGGAGTAGATCAGGCGGAGGAGCCAGCGCTTGGGGCCGCGCGGCGCGGGCGCGCCGAGCAGGTGGGAATCGCCGCGAAAAAGGATCGGCGCGGGAGGCCGGAGCAGGAGGCCGAGATGGGTGCGGAACGCGTAGCCGAAGAGCAGGACGGCGGCGGGATCGAAGGCGCGCAAGGCGGCGCGAAGCCCGGGATTGCGCAGGCCGGAGAAGGCGTTGACGGAGGGCCGGGCGGCGGTGTTGGGCACGAATTCGTGGGCGTAGCCGGAAAGCAGGTCGGTGTCCCACGCGAAGGCGGCGCCGAACTGTTCGTCGCGCGCGAGGCGCACGCCGTGGTCCGACAGGTAAAACACGCGAACCTCGAGCCTCGGCCGGGCGGCGAGGTGGCGAAACCACGGCGCGTAATACTGGATCGGGTGCGAGACCACGATCGCGAGTCTTCGCTTGGCGGGGGCGCGGTCGCTCATGCTCAGCCGGTGGTGAATTTCCGGTAGGCCAGCGGCAGCCCTATGCACACCACGGCGGCCTGGAAGATGGACGAGAGCCAGGTGGCGAGGACAAACTCCGCCTGGAAACTCCACGCGGTCAGCAAAATGGTGAGCAGGCCCAGCGCGGAGAGCGGGGGCACGTTCTGGGAGAGGAGCGCTACGCGCTTGAAAAAGAGGCCGGTTATGAGGCCGAGCAGAGGCGGGCCGATGACGCCGAAGTTGAGGTAGGCCTCCGAAATCATTCCGAAGGCGATGGAGACCTTGAACGGCGTGTCGGGGTCGACCAGGCCAAAGTGCATGCCGAGCCGGACATTCGCCATGAGGCTGGAGGGTTTGTCCGGCCAGACGAAGCGGGGGATGAAAAGCGCGGGAATATCGACGTAGCTTTGCCCGTTCAGGTAGGGCCTGTATTCGGGCACCTGGTCGACGCTAAGGCAAAGCATCTGGATGAGCGACGCGCGCTCGAAGAGCGACGAGCGGACATCCTCTTCCTCGCTGGTTTTGCCGGAGCCGAGTCCGAAGCCGATCCATTCGGTGAAAAAGGCCGGCAACTGGGTCAGAGTCGGCATGGGGTTTTTCTCCTCCCAGTAGATTCGGCGCATGTCGGGTTTGCCCGAGTGCAGCAGGGCGAGGACAGGCAGCGTTATCCCGAGGACCAGCCAAGGCACGCGGCGCCGGGCGGAGGAGTAGGCGATGAGGCTCAGCGCGATCAGGGAGATGGCGCGGATCAGGTAGATCTGGGCCACCAGGAATATAATCTGGACCAGGAGATTCAGAATGAAAATTCCCCGGCTGCGCGCGTCGAGCCGGTCCAGGCCCCATTCGCGGCTCAGCACGAAGGTGCAGATGATGCCCAGGCCGAAGAAGAGGGCGCGAAAACTGCCGGCCAGGTTGTAGGGGATGAGCTCGGTGAAGATGTCGAAGTAAAGATAGACGCTGTTGAGTATCATGCCCGCGGGCAGGTAGCGCATCATTTTCTCCGGCAGCAGGGAGCTGTTCGCCCAGCGCGGGATGCGGGGTTTGTGGCGCGAGGCGGTGAAGGCGAGATTGGCGGCCACCAGATAAAGCACGATCAGCCCGGCGGCCTCGGTGATCGCCTCGGAGTCGTAGGCTTCGAGTTCGCGATGGCCGGCGAGCAGCGGGATGGCGTAAAACGCCACGCAGGTCAGCATCGTGATCTCAAAGGCGGGAAACCAGTTCCGGCCGTGCTTGGCCCATTGCAGGGCGGGCAGGGTGGCGAAATACAGGATCGCCAGGCCGAGCATGAAGGACAGGGAAAAGTCCCCGCCCGAGCGCCAGATGAAAAAGCCGATGGCGCCCACCAGGGCCAGCACGCCGCCCTGGTAGAGGCGGTAGGCTGCCTTCGAGTCCAGGGTCGCGTTCTCGGCGGTTTCTTGCGGCGTCATGGTTCAGCGTGCGCGGGCTTGGTCGAAAATCTCGACGAGACGGTCGGTCATGCCTTCCGCGGTGTGTTCGGCGAGGTCCGAAACGTCCGCCGCCGGGGCGCGGCGCCAGCCCTCGCGTTCGAACCATTCGCGGCGTATGACCTCGCTCATGGAAATCACCTCGGGCTCGGGGATGCCCAGCTCGAAGCCGTAGGAGCAGTCCAGCCCGCGCGCCTTGGTCAGCCGGAGCATGAGGCTGGCTTGATGCGCGATGGTGAGGAGCGGGCGCCGGGCGAGCAGATAGGGGAAGATCTTCGAGGCGCTGTAGGTCGGATCGTTGGAGCCCACGACTATGAGAGCGTCGGCCTTGGAGAGGTAGTGCAGGGTGTCGAAATAGGGCACGCGATAGCAATGCTCCGAGACGTGCTCGGCCACGCCCTCGCGCTCCGCCACGGGCATGGCCCAGTAGCGGCCCAGCGGGGGCGGGGCGTAGTCGGTGCCGATGAAGTGAAAGCGCATCCGTCCCGCGTCCTCGGGCGCCAGCTCCAGATGCCTGCGGAAGGCCCGGAACAGCATCGTGAGCGACAGGTTCATGTCCGGACCGCACCGGCCGGCGTAGACAAAGTGCGTCCGGCCGTCGCCGAAGGGCACCAGCGGGCGGGCCGGACTATGCCGCCGCGCCGCGTCGAAATCCGCCGCGGAGGCGCCGAAGGGGATGTGGCGCACCCGAGCCGCGTCCAGATCCGGATACCTCGCCGCCATATCCGGTCCGTAGGACGAGGAGACGGCGACGACGCCGGCCGCGCCGCGGAGCGCGGCCGGCTCGCGGCGGCGCGCGGTGTATTGAGAAAACCAATACTTCATGCGGCCGCCCGGCGGCCGGACGCCGTTCCGGGCGTAGTAGTCGTTCACCCACGGATCCTGGTAGTCCAGCACGTAGGGCACGCCGAAGCGGCGCAGCCAGAGCGGGCCAAGGGTGAAGGCGTCGAACTGGGTGGTGGTGAAGAAGACGAGGTCGAACTTCTCCCGCGCCAGGATGCGTTCGCCGGCGCGGCGCAGGGCGCGGCCGCAGCGCAGCCAGAGCGATC
>JAIXVY010000349.1 GCA_027482505.1 Opitutaceae bacterium
CAGAGCCGCCGACCAAGACGAATTGTTCGCCGGTGGTGAGGCGTTTGTGGCCGTCGTCGTTGTCGAGGCCCACGCCAAGAAGGCCGGCTTTGCCGTCGGGAGCCTTTTTCGAGGCCGGGGCGGCGGGGGCGGAAGATGCCGGGGATTTGCGGACGCGCTTGCTCACGTGGCCAACGTGTCCCGGGGTGGCTCCGTATCAAGCGGGTTTTGGGGAAGAATCTGCGCAGGCGCGGACGTGTTTCTCTCGATGGCGGCCAGCGGTTCCGCGGCGGGCGCGGGTTGGGCGGCCGCGACTTCCTGCTCGGGGGCCGGAGTGGACGCCGGAGGAGCGGCCTGCGATTCGTCGGGAGCGAGCGTGGCGCTGGCTAGCTGCGGTTCGTCGGCGGGGGCGGAAGCGGACAACGGGGGCGCTAGTTCCGGCTCCGCCGTCGGGGAGTCGGGCGCGGTGTCCTCTAGCGCGGGTTCCGCAGGCGCGGGAGCGTCCGCGCCGATGACGGACGGAATTTCGGCATAGCCGGTGGCAGTGAGCACGAGCGGCGGCGTCTCGGCGGGCGCGAAGAGAGGTTCGGCGACCGGGGCGACTTCTTCCGATGCGCTTGGTATGGCGACGATTGCCGCGGGGGCGGGTTGGGAAGACGGGGCCACGGGGGCGAAGTTGAGCTGCCCCTCGGCCAGAGTGCCGTCGGCGTTGATGGTGTTTTCCACCGCCTCGACGTGGATGTCGGCGTAGGCCTCGTCTTGGCGGACGCGGAGTTTTTTGAGACGCGTGAGCTCGAGGACGGCGATGAAGGTGGCGACGAGAAGGCGGACGGTGACTTGTTTGCCTTCGAAGAGATCGGTGAAGAGGAAGGTCTTACGGGTCTCGATGAGCTTGAGCAGCTCCTCCATCTTGTCGGAGACGGTGACCTCCTCGCCCTTGATTTCGCCGACCACGAGTTTCTCCGCGAGGCGGCGGAGCACGAGGTTGAACACGTTCCAGATCTCGATGCGGTCGACGGGCTTTAGCGGGCGCTCGTTTTCCGCGGCGGCGACCTCGACCACGTGGCGCGCGAGCATGTCGCGCTGGAAGGCGGCGAGTTCGTCGATCTTGGCGGCGGCTTCCTTGAACTTCTTGTATTGGAGCAGCTGGTGAACGAGTTCCCAGCGCGGATCGAGGGGATCGTCGTCGTCGCCTTCGCCGACCGCGGCCTGGCCGCGGGGCAAAAGCATGCGGCTTTTGATCTCCATCAGGGAGGCGGCCATGACGAAGAATTCGCCCGCGATCTCGAGGTCGAGCTGCTGCATGGAGCGCAGGACCTCGATGTATTGCTTCGTCACCGTGGCGATCGGGATATCGTAGATATCCAGCTCGTTCTTGCGGATGAGAAACAAGAGCAGGTCGAGCGGGCCCTCGAAGACGGGCAGCTTTATGCGAAGATCGGCGTCGGCGGGAACCACGGGGGAGGAAACGCGCGATGCTTGGCCCGGCGGCGGGACGGGCAAGGGGAAAGAGCAGGGGGCAGAGAGGCCCGAGCGTGAAGCTGAAACCTAGGCCTTCGGTCTTGGACGGACCGATCCCATTCCGCCGTCGATGTGCCAAACTTGGCCGGTGACCCAGTCGGCTTCGGGGGACAGCAGGTAGGCGATGGCCGAGGCGATGTTGGCCGGCGTGCCGACGCGTCCCAGCGGATGCATTTTCTCCGAGAAGGCGCGGGCCTGCGGATTGCCGAGCAGGCCGGCGGCGAGCGGCGTGTCGACCAGGCCCGGGGCGACGGCGTTGATGCGGACGTTTCGCGAAGCATAGCTCGCGGCGGCGGCGCGGACGAGGCCCTCTATGCCCGCCTTGGCGGCGGCGATGGCCTCGTGGCTCGGCAGGCCGGTGCCCGCCGCGACTGAACTGAGAAGGACGATGCTGCCCGAGCCGCGCGCCTGCATGGGGCCGACCGCGGCGCGCAGGCCGTAAAAGGCGGAGTCGAGATTGAGCGCCAACGTGCGCCGCCACTCGTCCATGGAGGTAAGGTGGGCGGATTTGAGGAGAATGGAGCCTACGCAGTGGACGTAGGCGTCGGGCGCGCCGCCGGCCCGCGTCGAGAGATCGGCGATCGCGGCCTCGACCGCGGTGTGATCCGTCGCGTCTGCGGTGGTGGCCAGTATGCCGGGCAACTCGGCCTCCAGCGCGGCGAGTTTTTCCGCCGAGCGGGCAAAGCCGCCTACGCGCCAGCCCGCGGCGTGCAGGCGACGGGCAAGCTCGGAACCGATGCCGCCGGTGATTCCGGCGATGATAGCGAAGTGGGACATAAGGCACGCTAGGCGGAGCGCCGGAATAGCAAGCGCCCTCGCCAGCCTGCGCCACTGTCGGACCGCGTCTTTTCGTAGAGTCTCCGGAGGCGACGGCAGCGAGGATGAAAGTCGAGTCGGGGTGGGCAGAGTGTAACCCAATAGGTTACACGGCTTGTGGCGCGCGGTGACGCCGAAATCTCCGGGCGAAACGCGTCCCGAGCGAGCGCGGGTCGTGGGCCCAAGGCGAATGCAACGCCTCAGCGCACGACGTCCACCGGGCGGTCATAGCCGGTGAGCTCCATGTAGGCCGAGCCGAGCTCGGTCGCGCCATCGGCGGAGAGGATGCGGCAGGCGCCTTCCCAGTAGGTTACCCCGCCGAGGCTGCCGCCCAGCTCTTGGTCGGGGTGAAAAGGCGCGACCAGAAACACCGTTTCGCGCCCGGTGGCCGGGTCTGTCGTGGTAAGGCGGATACGCTGCGGGTAGGTGGCGCCGGTGTGCGGGCTTTTCCACGTGGTGAGCGGCTCCCAGCGGTAGGGGGCCTTGGCGGTGCGGCCCTCGCGGTCGATCCAGGTGAGGGTGGAGGCCGGATCGAGCGAACCGTCGCGGCGGCGCAGGGCGTAGAACATGAGCTCGCGGCCGTCGTTAAGCTGGGCGCTGAGCCAGTCCCAGCCGACTTGCGAGTCGTCGAGTTGGCTGCTGCTGTATTCGTGGTCCATCCAAGCTTGGCCGGCCACTTTGACGGGCGCGGAATCGCCGAGCGCGAGCGAACCTTCGACGCCGAGGCGCGAGAAAGTGAGGTAATAGCTAGCCGCGGTGGGGGCGGCGCCCTTGCGCGAGTAGCCGTCCTCGCCAAAACGCACGAGGGGTTTTTCCGGCGTGAGCGTGAGGGTGAAGCGCGCGTCCGCGCGGATGCCGCCGACGAGTCTCATCGCCTCCGAGCCGCCGGGCGCGATCCCGTTGTCAATTATTGATTGACTATGGGATTGGTCGGCGGAGGTGGCGGGCGGGGGGAGGAAGGAAAGCGACCAGTCGCCGTTGCGCACGTCGAGGGTGTCGGTCGAGGCGGCCGCGGCCCACCCCGCGCGGTTGAGCCTTTCCTGATGCAGAAAGCGTCCGGTGGCGACGTCGATCAGCGCCATGTGGGCCAGAAAAATCTGGTCGTGGCCGAAGGCGGCGGGCGCGGGCCGGGCGGCGACATCGCGCGGCGCGGCCGAACGGAAAAACGTGGCCTGAAAACCGAAACGACGCGCGGGCGTCTCGGCGGTGTAGAGGTGGCCGGTGAGATACCACCACTCGATCTTGTAGCCGGGGTGGGAGCCGTGGTCGCGCGGGAAGGTGAAAACCGGACCGGGCCGGGGCACGCGAAAGCCGTCTTTGGTGAAAGCGGGGATCTCGGCGGCGCGCAGCGACAGGGCGGCGGCTAAGGCAAGAAACAGACGGGCGAAGAGACGCATGGTTTATTCCTCCCGGTCGGCGGGGAGCGTGGCGGCCCAGCGGCCGACGAAGTGGCTGACCAACGCGCCCGTGCCGACGACGAGAACGGCGAGGGCGGCGAGCTGGGCGAAAGGAACGTTGAAGGCTAGGGTCCAGCCGAAGCTCTGCTTGTTGATCACATAGATCAGCAGCCATCCGAGGGCGAAGCTAAGGACGACGCCGGTGGTTACGGCGCAGAGCGCCAGTGCGGCGCCTTCGAGCGCGGTGGCGCGGGCGATCTCGGAGCGGCGAAAGCCGAGAGCGCGCAAGGTGGTGAGCTCGTCGCGGCGATCCAGCAGCACGCTGGCCAGACTTAGTGCGAGGCCGCCGACCGCCACCGCGAGTCCGATGAATTCCAGCGCGTAGGTGATGGAAAAGGTCTGGCGAAAGATGCGCAGCACCTCGGAGCGCAGGCCGGAGTTGGTGAAGATGGAAAGTCCCGGATGGGCGGCGAGTAGGTCGGCGCGCACCGTTTCGGCCGCGGCCCCGGGAAGGAGATCCAGGGCCACGCTGGTCGCGTGGTCGTCCCCGAACCAGCGCGAGGAATGCACCCGGTCGACGAGCAGCGCGCCGCGCTCGTTGCCGTAGTCTGCGTAGAGTGCCGCGACCCGCAGGGTGCGCGGGCCGGAGGGCGTGGGAACGACCAGCGTATCCCCCGCCTGAATACGATAGCGCTCCGAGAAGCTCTCGCTGGCGAGCGCGAGACCGGCGTTTTTGGCCGGGTCCAGCGCCTCGGGGCCGGGCGGCTGGCCGACCCACAGGAAACCGCCGCGCGAGGCCTGGTGGGCGAGATCGCCGCCGCCGAGCGTGGTGGGCTTGCCGTCGAGCACGAGCGGGTGGGCCGAGAAAAGGGCGGCGTGCGCCACGGCGGGGTGGGCGGCGAGGGCGCGCCAGGTTTCGGGGGGCAACTTGTTGTCCGAACCGGCCGACTGCGCGCCCGAGCTGGAGACGTAGAGGTCGGCCTGAAGGGCGGATTGCACCCAGGAGCGGACCGATTTCTCGAAGCTGGAGACGAGGATGGCCATGCCCGCCGCCATGCCGATGGCGCAGACGAGGGCGGCTGCGGCGAGGCGATGACGGCCGGTGGGGCGCGCGATATGTCCGAGCGCGACGCGCCAGGCGGCGTCGCGCGTGGCGAGCGGACGCAACGCGCGGCCGAGCGCGGGCAGGGCGAGGGCGGCGAGAACTCCGCCGCCAAGGATTCCGCAGAAGGCCGCGAGGTGGCCGGCGAGCGGGAAACGCGTGCCGCCGCCCAGATCGAGCGGGGGGAAACGGGAGAGGACCAGACCGGCCGCAAGCGCACCCAGGGCGAGCGGCCAGCTGCGCAGCCAGCGTCCGCCGACCGCGCCGGGGGCCGAGCGGACGAGCACCTGCGCGGGAGGCGTCATGGCCGCGACGCGCGCGGGCGCCCAGCCTGCCGCGAGGCTGGCGGCCACGCCGGCCGCCAGGCTGACCAAGGCCTCGGGCAGGGCGAGATGGGCGGCCTGCACGCTGGTGGAGAAATAGAGGGCGTTGACGGTCTGGCCCACGGCGCGAACCGCGAACTGCGCGCCGGCCCAGCCGAGGAGCAAACCCAGGCCCGCGCCGGCGAAGCCGAGCAGGGCGGCTTCGGCGAGCCAGGCGCGCCGGATGGTGCGCGCGTCGACGCCGAGGGAGCGAAGAATGGCGATTTCGGCGCGACGACGGACGACTGCGCCATCGAGCGCCTGGAAAACGAGATAAAGGCCCACGAGCAGGGCGATGAGCGAGAGGACGGTGAGGTTGAGCCGGAAGGCGGCGGTCATGGCCTCGGCGGTTTCGCGCCGGGCGCCGGGCGTGGTGACCAGCCAGCGGGGGGCGTCGTCGGAGGCGATGTTCGCATTGCGAATCTCGGTCTCGGGTGGCGTTGCAGGGTTGGCGACTCCGAGGGCGGCGAGGCGGGCGGAAAGCGCGGCGCGGCGTGTTTCGAGGCCCGGACCGGGTTCGAGGACAAACTCCACGCGGTCTATCCGGCCGGCGCGGCCGAGCAGTTCTTGCAGCCTCGGGAGATCGAGCACGACCAGCGTGGCGGGCGCGGCGGGGGCCTCGGGCGCGCGGGGGATGGTGCCCGCGACGCGGAGGCGAACGGACCGATCATTGAGCACGAGGTCGAGGTGGGCGGGCGTTTTTTCCGCGAAGTCCGGGCTCAGCCAGGCGAGCGGCTCGTCGCCGAAAAGATCGAAGAAGCCGGTCTCTCGTTGCGTGTCGCTGCGGGCGCGAAAAAAGGTTTCGGAGGCGGCCTGTTGCGCGGCCAGGTTGGCGACGCCGACGAGATCCACGCCCAGCAACGTAAAGGTCCGGCGGCCGAAGCGCGGGGCGTCGGCCGCGGCGGGTTCGGCGGCGGTGCTTTCGAGGACCGGGTGGATCTGAACGGCGAGATCGGACAGGGCGGCTCCGAGCTCGGGGAGAATCGTCTCGGGCAAGGGCCCGGCCGGGGCCTGGATGATGAAATCCGAGCGTCCGGTGAGCGTCTCGGTGAAGTGAGTGAAAGAGGAGACCGCCGCGCGGTTGGCGAGGCGGACGGCGGTGAAGACGGCGACGCCCAGCGCAAGAATGAGAACGAGGAGCGCTGTCTGCCCGGGAGCGAGGCGGGCGTGGCGCAGGCTGAGACGGCTCAGGAGCAGGGGAAGCATGGCGCGGCTGGGCGGCGTTTAGTCGACCACGCGGCCGTCGCGCAGGCGGACGCGGCGGTGGCAGATGGCGGCGGCCTCTTCGCTGTGCGTGACGAGCACGAGCGCGGTGCGGGTCTCGTCGGTGAGTTCCCGCAGGAGCGCGAGGATGTTGTCGCCGTTGGCGGAATCGAGGTTGCCGGTGGGCTCGTCGGCGAGCAGCAGGTTGGGCTTCATGATGAGCGCCCGCGCGAGGGCGACGCGCTG
>JAIXVY010000177.1 GCA_027482505.1 Opitutaceae bacterium
ACCCTCCCATGATCGAAGTAAAAGGTCTGGTTAAAACGTATGGCAATAAGCGCGCCGTGGACGGTGTAAGCTTCACCGTCCGCCCCGGCGACATCCTCGGCTTCCTCGGCCCCAATGGCGCCGGCAAGTCGACCACCATGAAGATGATCACGGGCTTCATTCGCCCCGATTCCGGCACCGCCACCGTAGCTGGAATCGATGTCACGCAGGATCCCGTGGCCGTGAAGACCAAGATCGGCTATCTGCCCGAAAGCGCGCCCGCCTACGGCGAGATGACCGTGGTCGAGTTTCTGCGCTTTATCGCCGAGGTGCGCGGCTTCCGCGCCAAAGCCGCCCGCGAGGAGCGCGTCGCGCGTGCCATCGCCCGCACCCATCTCGATCCGGTGCGCAGCCAGACCATCGAAACCCTCTCCAAGGGCTACAAACAGCGCGTCGGCTTCGCCCAGGCCCTGCTTCACGAACCGCCCTGCCTGGTGCTCGACGAACCGACCGACGGTCTCGATCCCAATCAGAAAAACGAGGTGCGCTCCCTGATCAAAACCATGGCCCAGGACCGCGCCGTCATTCTCTCCACCCACATCCTCGAGGAGGTCGAGGCGATCTGCACCCGCATCATCCTCATCTCGCAGGGCAAAGTCGTGGTCGACGAGACCCCCGCCGCCTTCCGCGCCCGCAAGCCCGGCGCGCGGCTCGACGACATCTTCCGCAGCCTCACCAAGGGCGATATCTAAACCAGCCCCGTCCTTGCTACGCGCTCCTCGGCTCCTCGCTCCCCACTCCACGCTCTTCTTCCCATGTCCCAGATCGCTCCCGTTTTTAAACGCGAATTTCTCGGCTACTTCCGCTCTCCCGTCGCCTACGTTTTCCTGATCGTCTTCCTCGTCGCCTCGGTCGGCCTCGCCTTCTTCATCGGCGGCTTTTTCCGCGGCAACCAGGCGTCGCTCGAGAGCTTCTTCGTCTTCCATCCCTGGCTTTACCTCTTCCTGATCCCCGCCGCCGCCATGCGTCTGTGGGCCGAGGAAAAACGAGGCGGCACCGTCGAGCTGCTCTTCACGCTTCCGCTCACCACCCGCGACGCCGTTCTCGGCAAGTTTTTCGCCGCCTGGCTCTTTCTCGTGATGGGTCTGGCCCTCACCGCGCCCATGGCCGCCACCGTCGGCTGGCTGGGCGACCCCGACTGGGGCGTCATCGCCTCCGGATACCTCGGCAGCGCCTTGCTCGCCGGCGCCAGCCTCGCCGTCTGCACCTTGCTCTCGGCCCTGACCAAGAATCAGGTCATCGCCTTCGTGCTCGGCGTTCTCGCGCTGCTCGTCCTCGTTTTCCTCGGATGGAGCGTCTTTAACCAGCTCCTTGCCTCCTTCCTCCCGGTGGCCGCGGTCGATTTCATCGCCAACCTCGGCTTCATCCCCCACTTCGACGCGCTCGCCAAGGGCATCATCGATCCGCGCGACCTGGCCTATTTCGGCTCCGTCATCGCCCTGGCCCTGGCCCTCAACATCGCCGCCCTCGAGCGCTGATTCCGGCCCCGAAATCCCAACTACTCTCGGCTCCAAGCCCCCTGCTCCACGCTTATGAAACCCGGCCTCGTCAAAACCCTCGCCGTCGTTCTTCTCGCCGTCGTCCTGCTTCTGGTCAACTTCCTCGCCGCCCGCCTGCCCGTCCGCGGCGATCTTACCGCCGGCCAGATCTACACGCTCTCCGAAGGCACCCGCGCCCTGCTCGGCAAACTGGAGGAGCCCGTCACGCTCCAGCTCTACGCCAGCCGCGGCACCGCCGGCCTGCCCACCCAATACAAAAACTTCGCCGACCGCGTGGAGGAGATGCTCCGCGCCTACGTTCGCGCCTCCGGCGGCAAGCTGAAGCTCGAAATCATCGCGCCCGCGCCCGACACCACGGAAGAGGAAAAGGCCCAGGCCGCCGGCCTTCAGGCTCAGCAGGCGCCCGGCTCGGGCGAGCCGTTCTACCTCGGCCTCGTCGCCGTGCAGGCCGAACAGCAAAAAGCCATCCCCGCCTTCAGCCCGCAACGCGAGGAACTGCTCGAATACGACGTCTCCTCCCTCATCCACGCCGTCCAGCAGGTGTCGAAGCCCAAGCTGGGCATTCTCACCAAACTCCCGCTTGCCGGCCAGCCGTTCAACATGATGAACCCGCGCCCCTCGCGCGGCCAACTCATCCGCGACGAGTGGGCCAAATCGTATGAACTCGTCACCATCGAGGATGGCTTCACCACGTTGCCCGACAACCTCGACGCCCTGGCCGTTCTTCATCCCACCGGCCTGAGCCCGGCCCAGGAATACGCCCTCGACCAGTTCATCCTCTCCGGCAAGCCGGTCCTCGTCGCGGTCGATCCGTCCTCCACCTGGTTCAAGCGCCAGGGCGGCCAGCAGGCCATGTTTGGCGGCGGCTCGCCCGATGTATCCTCCGACCTCCCCGCTCTCTTCAAGGCCTATGGGGTCAAGTATGACGCCCAGCAGGTCGTGGGCGATCAGGCGCTCGCCACCCCGATAAACGCCGGCAACGGCCAGATCGCACGCATGCCCGTCTGGCTCTCTATCACGGAGAAAAACCTCACCGCCGCCTCCCCCGCCACCGCCCAACTCGGCTCCCTGCTCTTCGTCGAGGCCGGAGGCCTTTCAGTCGAGGCCCGCGAAGGCCGCGAGGTCCTGCCGCTTATCGAGACCACCGCCACCGCCGGCACCGTGCCCGGCTTCAGCCTGCAGTTCTCCCAGCCCGAAGAGATCTCGCGCACGCTCGTCGCCGGCACCGAGAAAAAAACGCTCGCCGCGCTTGTCCGCGGCCCGCTCAAGACCGCCTTCCCCGACGGGGCCCCAGGATCGGACGCAGGCGCGGACAAGGACAAAGCCAAGGACGCCGCGGCGTCCTCGCGCAAGGAAGGCTCCGCCACCTTGCTCATCGTCGCCGACACCGACTGGCTGCTCGACGACTTCTCCGTGCGCCGCGTGCCCGTCTTTGGCCAGGAGATGGTCCAGCCGCTCAACGACAACCTCTTCCTCGGCTCCAACATCGTCGACTTCCTCGCCGGCTCGCCCGACTTGATCGCGCTCCGCGGCAAACGCTCCGCCCAGCGCCCCTTCACCGTCGTCGCCGACATGGAGGCCGCCGCCCAGAAGAAATACAACGCCCAGCTCTCCGCGCTAGAAACGCGCATATCGGGTGTCCAGGCCAAGATCTCCGAACTCCAGGGCAAGACCCCCGAAGGCGGCCGACTCGTCGCCACGCCCGAGGTGCTTGCCGAGATCGAGAAGTTTCAGGCCGAGGAACTCCAGATGCGTCGCGAGCGCCGCGACATCCGTCGCGCCCTTCGCGAGGATATCGACGCCCTCGAGACCAAGCTCCTTGTCATCAACCTGCTCGCCACGCCGGTCTTGCTCGGAGCCTTCGGCCTCTGGTTCGCCCGCCACCGCCGCGTCGCCACCTGACGTTCACCCGCCCCTTCACGCATCCGAATCAATCAGCGCACAGCATGAAACTCCGTCCTCTTCTGCTCTCGCTCGCCGTCCTCGTTCCCGTGTCCGCCCTAGTCTGGTGGGCCGGTCGCCCGCAACCTGCCGCCACCGACGCCGATCCGCGCATCGGCCAGCGCGTGGCCGAGCCAGCCGCCCTCGCCTCCGCCTCCCGCGTCCGTATCGCCTCGGGCGGCAAGACCCTCGAATTCGCCCGCGGCGAGGGCGAGCGATGGACCCTCGCCGGCGAACCCGCCCTGCCCGCGGACGTCAGCCGACTCACCCGCCTAGCCGCCGATCTGGTCTCGCCCAAGATCGAGCGCCTCGTCTCCTCCCGCGCGGAGAAAATCGCCACCTATGACCTCGCCTCCGCCGGCGTCGCCTACCTCGACGACTCGGGCAAGACCCTGCTCGACCTCGATCTCGGCAAAACGCTTGAAGGCGGCGCGCGCATCCTGCGCTACGGCGATGAAACCAAGGCCTACGCCGCGCGCCTGAGCGTCTGGCTGGACACCGAGCCCGCCTCTTGGCGCGACACCGCGCTCATAGCCGGCATCAAGGCCGAGGACGTCGCCTCCGTTTCCTTCGGCTTCCCCGGCGAAGCCACCCCGGTCGTCGTCTCGCGCGCCAAAGCCTCCGATGCCTGGACCAGTCCCTCCACTCCCGCGGGCCAGCAGGTGAAGGCATCCGTCCTCTCCAGCCAGAGCGGCAATCTCTCCACCCTGCGCTACACCAACGTCGCCCCGAACATCGATCCCGGCGTCGTCGCCGCCCGCGTCTTCTCGCGCGACCTTACGCTCACCACCTTCGACGGCCGCTCGGTGAAAATCTCCTTCGCCCGCGCCCCCGAACCGCCCGCGCCGCCCAAGCCCGAGGTGAAAGAAGGCGAGACGGCGCCTCCGCCCCCGCCCGCCGCGCCCCGCCCCGTCTACGTCGAGATAACCGACAGCAAGCCGGACTCCGTGCTGGCCACCGCGGCCAAGACCCACGCCTTCGAGGTCGCCGACTGGATTTTCACCGGCCTGCCCGCCAAGTCGGCCGATCTCTTCGAACCGGTCCCGGCTCCGCCCGAACCCGCCGCCACTGCGGCAAATACATCCCCGTCCGCGACCACCGCCAAAGCCGAGGCTCCGATCTCGGTAACCACTCCGCCGCTCACCGTTCCCGTCGAGGAAACAGCGCAGACCGCCGGTTCGGGCGCCACGCCCTGAGCCGGGAAAAACCGCTCTCTTAACCATGGGCCCGTCCGCGTCGCGGACGGGCCCTTTTTTAGCAGCGCACGGGAGTCACCAAGGCGTTGCCACGGAGCCAGCTGATCCAAGCCGGCGCGCTAACGATCAGGGTGAAAGCGACCACTTTTGTGTTGGCCGGCCCCATGAAAGCTGCGCCAAGGACGGCCGTAATCACGCCCGCCGCCAGGTAACCGTGCAGATAACTCTGCAGAGCGATCATCGTGGCGGCCCCCACGATGATCGCGCCAAGGGCCATCGTCGGAGACATCATCGCGATCATCAAACCAACCATGAAACCCGCCGGAGAAATGCACTCCCTCTCATAAGGGCGGCCGCGCGTCTGCACCATTAGCACGAGCAGCACCGTGGCCAACATGGCGATGACCGGAAACTGGGCCTGGGCAAAATTCGCCCTGCGCACCGCGCGGAAAGACTGCTCGAGCATATCGCCCACCACGTAACCGCGAAACGGGTCGATCCAAACCAAAGGCAATTTCCACCACCGACGGCGTTTCTTTTCCCCCTCCTGATTGCTTCTGAACATCCGGTTCCAGAGATCTTCGAACATCAGATAGCGACACTCCGTGTTCAACAAACGCAGCGGCGGGATCAGACCGAAAAGCAAACCAACCGCGAGATAAGCCCAATTAACAATCATGGGGGCATAAGCCAAAATTTTTACCTAACAAGCAAGCATAGGTATTCACCGCCCCCGGGGCGGGAAAACCCCGCAATCGACGCGACCGGCTCCTAGGCCTGACGTTTCGCCCAGCCAAGATGCCTTCCCGCCAAAACCGACACCAAAACCGGAGCTCCGAAGGACAGGCCGACCAGCGAGGAAACACGCCAGTCCTGCTGCTCCACCGCCAGACCGGCCACCAGCAAACCCGCGCCGCAGGCCAGAAAGCCGGCCGCCCAGGCGCGAATCGCGAGCGCCCCGCCCAAAGCCAAAGGCAAGGCGATGGCCAGCACCACGGGATGCGCCACAACCGCCACGACCCCCAGCGCGAAGGTCACGGGCGCGAGCAGGTAATCCTCGTCGCGCCAAGCCAAGGCCTGCGCGACCAAACCCAGCGCGACCGCCGCGGCGATGTAAACCGCCTCCTGCCATCGACCAAACGCCTCCACCGCCGGCATCGTCGAGACGGCCTGCAACACCAGCCAGGCTCCTACGGACGCCCGGCCCGCATCCAGCATGCACAGCGCGAGAATGCGTCCGGAGGGCCAGGCGCGCTGCTCAAAACCGACCAGGCGGGCGCCCTTCGTCCGGAAAATCCAGAGAGGAAAAACCAGCAAAACCAAACCCGCGGCCAGTGTCGGAGAAAACGGCATTAGAAACGATGAAACAGGCAACGACAGCGTTCGTTCCCCGCAACGCGAGCGACATCTTGCGAGACGCGGCTTTTTTGTTTGTCGCCGCTTCGATCAGCCGACGGCCGATGGCACCGCCAGGAGCTCGCCATTTTCCCAAAACTCGCGCTTGACGCGGCCTCGCAAGCCGCAATCGTCCGCCTTCCTTTGGTTCCGCCCCTATCGTCTATCGGTTAGGACGGAAGATTCTCATTCTTCAAAGCGGGGTTCGATTCCCCGTGGGGGCGCCAATTTTTAAGCCGGCTCAGCGCACAGCGCTTCGAGCCGGCTTTTTGTTTCCCCACCCGGAAACCCGGGCGCACGCGGCGAAGTGGCCCCCGCGAGGAAATCGCGGAGGATTTCGCTGCACGACAAGGGCTCAAATCCCGCCCACGCGGCGGATCAAGCCCACCATGACGCCCTGGCATTCCAGCTTTTCGAGCGGGACGATGTCTTCGTGGCGTTTGTTTTCCGGCCTCAGCACAAACCTGCCGCGAACGCGCACCAAGCGCTTCAACGTCGTGGTCGCCCCGTCCACCAGGGCCGCGATGATTTCGCCGGGACGCGGCTCGCGGCGCTCAAAAACTCCGATGTCACCGTCGCAGATATGGGCGTCGATCATCGAATCGCCGGAAACCCGCAGGCCCCACAACAAATGCCTGCGCGCCGCCGGAACACCGAACGCGGACGCATGCAGCCAGAGCCGCTCCGGCGCCTCTTGCTCCCGATGATCAGGCACCCCGGCCGGGATTGCGCCATAAACCGGCAACTCAAACAACCCCTGCACCTCCGCGGCCTTCAAGCCCCAGGAGCCGTCGGGCAATTGCGAGACC
>JAIXVY010000056.1 GCA_027482505.1 Opitutaceae bacterium
AGGCCGCCCGCCTTGCCGCCATTCGGCTTCATGCGCCCGCCGCGTCCGTGGGAGACGGCGTCGATGCGGCGTCGTCCGCCGCGATCTCGGCTCCACGTGATGCCGCCAGCCTCCAAGCGCTCGATCCCGTTGCGCTCGCGTCCGAGCATTTCCGGCAACGCTACGGTCAAGACGTCGCGCCCGATATCATCGCCTGCCTGCGCGAGATTCTGCTCGTCGCGGAAACGTCCGAAGAACCGTCCTCGCCCGTCGCATGAAAATCCTTCGCATCGCCCTGCGCAATCTGGCCTCCCTCTCGGAGACCCACACGGTCGATTTCACCCGAGAACCACTCCGCTCAGCCGGGCTTTTTTCCATCAGCGGACCCACCGGCTCCGGCAAGAGCACGCTACTCGACGCGCTTTGCCTCGCCCTCTACGAAAAAACTCCGCGCCTCGCTTCCGCCTCTGGTGAACAGATTCCCGACGGAGCTACTGCGACTACGCTTACGCCGCGCGATCCCGGCAATCTCCTGCGGCGCGGCGCGGCCGAGGGCTTCGCTGAGGTCGCCTTTGTCGGCGTCGACGGGCTCGTCTACACGGCTCGCTGGACCATCCGCCGGGCCCGCAATCGCCCGGACGGGAATCTGCAAAATTCGGAGATGATTCTGCTCTCCGGAAACGTAGCGCACCCAATCAGTGATCCCGTAGCCGTGGGAGGAAAGAAATCCGAAGTGCTCCCCGCCATCGCCGAAAAGGTGGGGCTTACCTTTCCACAATTTACCCGCGCCGTTCTCCTAGCCCAAAACGACTTCGCGGTCTTCCTCAAATCCAACGATCAAGAGCGCGCCTCGATTTTGGAGGCGCTCACCGGCACCGGACGCTTTGCCGCCATTTCGCGCCTTGTTTTCGAGCGTCACAAAGCGGAGCGCGAAGCTGTCACCGCGCTCGAAAACCAACTTGCCGGCGCCGTTCCGCTCACCCCGGAAGCACGCACCACCGCCGAGGCCGAGCACCAAGCCGCCGCCACCGCCACCGCCCAGGCGGAGTCCGCGCTCGCCGGTGTGCTGCAGCAACTTCGCTGGTTTGAACAAGACCACGCGCTTGCAGCGGCCGCTACCCAGGCTGACACCGCCGTTACCAGCGCGCGAGGCGCGGTCGACGCCGCCGCACCGCGTGCGGTCGACCTTGGTCTCACCGAGAAAGTTATCCACTCGCTCCGCCCCCTTCACGATGCCGAGCAAGTCGCGATCAAGCAGCTGACGTCATGTCGCACCGACTCCGAGGAAGCGACCCGGCGCGACACCGCCGCTTCCGCCGCTCTGGCTAAGTGCCGCGAGGTTCACGCTACCGCTGCCACCGCGGCCGAGCACGCTGGCCGCGCCTTGGCGGATGCCCAGCCCGCTCTGCAAAATGCCCGCCTTTTGGACGCCCAGATCGAGGCGCTCGCTCCCCGGTTGAGCCAGGCTGTTACCGCTCGCGGCACTACCGAGTCTGCACGTCTTCGCGAAGACCAGGCCCTCCAGTCGCTTCGTGCCCAGATCGCCGCGCACGACACTACGCTCGCCGCCCTTGCTGCTCGGCAAGCCGCGCTCGCGGCCTATGCCGGCTTTGTGGACGACCTCGCCGCGTGGCGTGATCGCCTCGCCACCGCCGAGACCGGCCGCGCTACGCTCGCCCTCCGGACCCGCGAAGCTGTCGACTGCTCCGGCCGCGTCACCCTTCTCCGCGCCGAGCGGGAGAAAGCTCGAGCCGCCGTCGACCAACACCAGCAGACGCTCGCTCAAGCCGACGGCGCCCATATCGCCGCCGAGCGTGCAGCACGGGCTTTCGATCCCGATGCGCTCGCGGCACGACGCGCCCTGTTGGATAGAGAACAGGCTGCGCTCAACGCGCTTCAAAGCCACCTCGCCCGCGTCGCCAACATCGATACCCGACACCAATCCGAAACCGCCGCTCTCGCTCGCCTCGGCACCGAGCACACCGCCCAGCATCAGGCCCTTGACGAAATCACCCGCACGAAGCTTCCCGCCGCGCTCGCCGCACTCACGGCCGCCCAGGCCGCGCTCAAACTTCTGGAGGCCGCCGACGACAACAGCGTGCCCCGTTTGCGTGCCGCTCTGCTGCCCGATCAGCCGTGCCCCGTCTGTGGTTCGCTTCATCACCCGGGCGCCGCCTCCGCGCATGGCGTCGAGCCCGCCGCCTTGCGCGCGCTCCGTGACCAGGTCGCCGATCACCAGCGCCACTACGACGTGCAACGCACTGAGCAGACACGTCTCAAGACCGCGCTCGAACTCGCCGAGAAGGATCGCGTCACCCGCCAAGCCGCCGTCGACCGACTGGCCGGTGAACTTGCCGCCGCCCGCCAGCAGCGTCCCGATTCGGATACGCTCGTCGCCATCCTCGCTTTGTCCGAGGGTGAGCAAGCCGTTGCTCTCACCGCCGCACTCGCTACCTCAGCGATGGCACGGGCCGCCCACGATAAACTGGAAGCGGAGCAACGCCTCGCGTCCTCGGCGCTGGCTGCCGCCATCGCCAAGCGTGATCTTGCCCGTGGCGCCCACACCCAGGCCGCCGGAACGCTCGCCGCCCGGCAAACCGCGCTCGCCGCCGCTGAGGCCTCGTGCACCGCCGCTCGCGCTCAGCGCGACATCGCCGAGACCGAGCACGCCGCGCACCTCGCTGCGCTCGGCCCAATTTTCGATCGACTGTCCTCCGCCCGGACCGCCTTCGAGCAAGACGCCAAGGCCTTCGCGACCGCTTTCGTCGCCGATGTAGAATCGCTGTCTCGTCTGCGCCGGCAAATTGACGAGGTCACCACCTTGCGTGGCCAGGAGCAGGCTCGCCTGCCCGGCCGGGAGGAGGCCCAGGCCGCCGCGACGCAAACATTTACCACCGCCGCCAAGGAGGAAGCCAACTTGCTCGCGGAACAGGCGCGTCTGCAAAAGGAGCGTCGGGTTCTCTTCGCCGGTCGCCCGGTCGCCACCGTCTTGGCTGAGTTGGAAGCCGCGGTCGCCACCACCAAGGCTGCCCACGAGGCGCGCGCCCGCGAACTAGCCGAGGCCGAAAAGTCCGCCGCCGC
>JAIXVY010000160.1 GCA_027482505.1 Opitutaceae bacterium
CCGCCGGCGTCGGGCTGGGACAAAAACCACCGCTGTATTTGAAACCTGGTGACGTCGTCGAGCTCGGCGTCGACGGCCTCGGCTCCCAGCGCCAAACCGCACGCGCCTGGACCGGCGCCGGACCGCGCACCCGCCCCGCCGATGCCATACAGCGGCAGCGCCGCGGCGCATCATATGCTCACCCTTTTTCATAAGCGCTAACGCCATAGATCAATGACTGCCCCCGCTACCCTTCCCCCTGTTTTTATCGTCCCCAATTTTCACCCCGCTAGCTCGGGTTGGCTCGCGAACTGGTCTGTCGAGCGTAATTATTGCGCCAACACCTATCTTCGCCACTTGGATCGCGTCGCCGAAGACCCGGCCTACTGTTTCGTCATTTCGGAGGTGAACAACCTCATCGCTATCCGAAACTTCCGCCCCGACCGCTTCGAGGAGCTGAAACAGCGCGTCCGCGAAGGCCGCGTAGAACTCGTGAACGGGTTCTTCATCGAGGCCACCATGAGCCTCGGTGGCGGAGAAGTTTACGCCAAGATGGGCGTTGAGGGCATGCGTTGGCAGCAGGCCATGCTCGGCCGGAAGCCGCGCTTCGCCTGGTGTATCGACATCTGCGGCACACCCGAGCAAAAGGCGCAAATCACCGAGCAACTCGGCCTCGAAGGCCTCGTATTTACCCGCAACAATCGCCGCGAACACGATGCCAATTCCTTCTGGGCGGTCTCGCCGGACGGCACCCGCACGCTTGTGGTGGCGCCTACGCACTACTCCGACTTCGGATCCAAAGGCATTGGAGAAGTTTTTGGCACGATCGGCCCGCTTTCCACCGAACAGCTGCAGAACCAGTTCGACTACTTCGCTGTCCGAGCCAAAGCCACGCCACCCGGAGCACCGGTCCTTATTCTTGGAGGAAAAGGCGACTACGCTTTGCCGCCGGCCAATCCCGCCTACCCATCGACATTTCTCGCCGAGTGGTCAGCCTTCCAACCAAACGTGCCGCTGCGCTTCGCGACATTCGGGGCCTACTTCGACGCCCTCGCCCCGGTCCGTGATGCACTCGTAACGCAGCCAGTCTCCACACCCTACGCTTGGAACGCCTTCTGGGTGCAAAACCCTCGGGTGAAATCGTGGTTTCGCCGCTGCGAGCACGCGCTACAAGCCGCCGAGACTGCTGCCACAATCGCCAGCTTGCGCGCACCAGACGCATTTAGCTACCCTGCCCAGGATTTTTACCACGCTTGGTTGCAATTGTTTCTCAACGCCGACCGTAACACTCTGTGGGGGGCGGCCGGAGGCATGGTTTTTGAGCACCCCGAGTCTTGGGACGTTCGAGACCGCTTTGAATGGGTTGAAGCCCTCTCGAGTCGGATAAATCACGAAGCTTTTGCCGCCCTTTCTGAAGCCACCACATCCGCAAAACCTGAGAGCATTTTTAATCCGCTTAATTGGGATCGGCAGGACCCTGTTGACGGCCTTTATCAAGTTCGAGTGCCCGCATACGGATCTATACCCGCTCCTCAGCCGGCCAACCCGCGTTCGCTGGAAGCTGTGCCCGAAGAAATTCAGACCGAATTTTACACTGCGAGACTAGATCCGGTGACTGGCGATTTACTCAGTCTCCGCACGAAGGCTTCTGATCGTGAACTCCTTGGCGGGCCGGCAAATAGGCTCGTCGCGGAACGCGCTACACGCCCAGAATGGTATCAGGCCGGGGATAACCTCTTACTCCGCCCCGAGCGTCCTCGTCTTGCCTGCTCCGCCGATTTTCCCGCAACCCTGAGCGCCTACGAAACCGATGTAGCACTCACCGTAGAAATTGAATCCACCTTTTGGGGCGGAGGCCGCTCCAAGCGCATCTTGCGCTTCAATAAGCATTATCCCCGTGTGGATCTAGAAACCGAGCTTTCAGATATACCGGACGAAACCGTAGTTCTCGCGGAATTTCCCCTTGCTGAAACTCCCCGCGAAATACGCCGTGGCGTGCCATTCGGCTTTTCTCATGGTGCCTGGCCGGTGCCGCGCGCCGATCTTGAAGGCATAACACACGGTATTTTGCCTGCCGTGCGCTGGAGTGATTACGAACTTCCTTCCGGCGCTGGACTAGCCATTCTAGATCGCGGTATCACCGGCCGTGAGATAACAGGCAGCACTCCCTGTCTTCTTCTTATCAACACGGTTGAAAAATATTACGGATACGAAAACACATGGCTAAGCGGCGCTGGTAAGCATCGATTTATCTATGCTTTAGCTGTTCGCGACAATTCATGGAAAGACAGTCGAGTGCCACGTCTAGCCTGGGAGTTTAACCAACCGCCAGTTCCAAGCCACACGCCACAACACGCTGATCTAAAGACGCAATGCATAAGCACTTCACCCAATCTTATTGTCGAGGTCATGCGTCGAGATGGGGCCGACATCGAATTGCGCATGGTGGAGTGCCTTGGACAAAGTGGAATGGCTCGTGTCGAAGTTTATTTGCCACATATAGGAGCAGCATTGACTGATTTTCACGGTGACCGAGCACACACTTTTTCTAAGGGCTCCGCATACGAATTCACCGTTCGCTCCCAGCAAATCATCACCCTTCGTCTAAGAACTGCCATTTCTGTTCCAATCGTTAACCCCTTAATCGATTGGACCTCTATTACGCCAAAAGAAAAACAAGCTGCTCTAGGCACGTATCTCCCTGAAGTTGTAGGTCATCCACCTAGAGGAGAGTAGCCAAATAAAATTCGTATTTGCGGCCAGCCTTGCCTTTGGCGATGCACGCGGCGTGCGGCTCGTGCACGCTGTAGACCTTCGCTTGGTCGGTGCGCTCCTGGGCGTGGATGCGCTTGCTTGTATCCAACTAAGCACGCAACTACTCCGGCACACCCTGACTGCTCAATCTCGCGGATCACGCGCCCCGTTTTCGCCATCAACTTGCGGTTCACGCCTTGGAACGGCGCATTTGCCGCGCATGCGCGTAGCGCCTGGCCATCATCACTGGTTGCAGGCCCACCCTGCTCGTAGCTCTGCTTGATCGACAGTCCGGCTTGGCGCGCCTGCTTGACCAAGCGATCCCGGGACCGGTCATAAAACCCCGAATTAGTCGGGTGGCAAACCGCCTTTGTTTGCGCCGTCGTATCCACATTAACATGCTCCACCTGCGACGGCCGCAGTGCCGTCATCGTCACCGCCGCGTCAATCGTCGCATTGATCATCGCCTCCGCTCTGGCCTCGCCCAGACGCTTGCGCTATCTCGTCATGCTCGAGGTGATCGATCGGCAGCTCGTGATCGAAAAAATGCCGTCCGCTGAAGTGTTGCCAATACTGGTTCTCCACCCATCGAAACCACCGTCGCCTAGTCGCTCAAGTTGTGCCGATACTTCCGATAATGCAGCGCGACCATCATCCTTATATCCCCCACGGCACCCCTTGCGTCGCATGATACGTCGCCCCAGCAACTCCTCGAACCTCGCCCAGTCGATCTTCACGTCCAGCGTCACCAAAGAGTGCTCCGCATCCACCAACAGCGATAATTCGATCCGAAGCAACTCCCGCTGCGGCTAATGGGCGCGCTTCTCCGCCTTCATCGTGTTTTCTCAGATTTATTTCATAAACAGACGGATACCGGGCATATCAAGGGACCTATCTTGTTTTAAGCCTTCATAACAATGGCTTAATGCCATTTACGGAACAACCTCTTCACGAGGCCGGAGTCAGAGAGTATAGCGCAACAGGCCAACTGCGTCTTCAACGCGGCCAGACCAATCCGGTTGTAACGCAAAAAGAAAGCCCGATCACGGATTGAACCGTAATCGGGCTATAAACCTGGCAACAACCTACTCTCGCGGGACCTAACGTCCTACTACCATCAGCTGCTCGGGGCTTAACGGCCGTGTTCGGGATGGGAACGGGTGGAACCCCCGGCATATAATCACCAG
>JAIXVY010000144.1 GCA_027482505.1 Opitutaceae bacterium
GATCGTTTCCATCGAGATGATGGAGGCCCTCGGCCACGACTACCTCCCCGTCTACTGCGACACGCTCGCCGCCCGCCTCAAGCGCGACGGCCTGCTCGCCCTCCAGTTCATCACCTGCCCCGACGAACGTTACGATGAGCTCCGCCGCGGCGTGGATTTTATCCAGAAACACATCTTCCCCGGCTCGCTGCTCCTCTCGCTCAACCGCGTCAACCAACAGCTCGCCCGCGCCGGCGGCTTCACCCTGCACCGCCTAGAAGACTTCGGCCAGGACTACGCCCGCACCCTGCGCCTCTGGCGCGACAGCTTCGAGGCGAAGCGCGAGCAGGTGCTCGCCCTCGGCGGCTTCGACGAGCGCTTCCTGCGCAAATGGCGCTACTACCTCGCCTACTGCGAAGCCGCCTTTGCCATGCGCAACATCTCCGTCGTCCAGACCCTTCACACCCGGGCCAACAACATCGCTTTCTGACGCCGCACGCTCAGCCGCCGCGCGCACACGTCCCCCGCTCCTAGCTCCTCGCTCCCCGCTCCGATGCTCGCCCTCCGCGTCCTCTTCACCGTCGTCCTCGTCGGCATGCTCGGCGTCATCACCTGGGCCAGCTCGCGCTGCGCGCTCTTCGACATCCCGCGGGAGGTCTTCACCCACCCCTGGTTCATCGCCACCCTGCTTGACGCCTACCTCGCCTTCGTCGCCTTCTGGGTTTGGGTGGCCTGGAAGGAAGGCTCCCTCGGCGCGCGCGTCCTCTGGCTCCTCTCCATCCTTCTTTGGGGCAACCCCGCCATAGCGCTCTACATGCTGCTCGAAGTCGCGCGCGTGAAGCGCGAAGGAGGCGGCCTCGACGCCGTCTTCACCCGCAAACGCCCCGGCCACGTCGCCCTGCCCGCCACGCTCTTCGCGCTCGCCATCGCGGTCTATTTGCTGGGCGCCAAAAATGTCCTCTTTGCCTAAGGGCGAGCTTTCCGCATGGGTTGAACCCTTGCGTCCCACCGTGTCTCCCGCCGCCACCTCCGCCCATGCCCGCCCACCCGGCTTTTGGCAGCGCCGCGTGCGCGCGCCTCTGCTCGCCCTCCTCACCCAGGGCGCCACGCCGGAAAAGCTGGCTTCGGGCATAGCCTGGGGCTGCGTCTGCTCCCTGTTTCCCTTCCTGGGCTTCACCACCCTGCTCAACGCCGGCGTCGCCTTTTGGCGAAAGCTCAACCAGCCGCTGATGCAGGCCATCAACTACGCTCTCACGCCCGTCCACCTCGTCATGATCCTCGTCTACGTCCGGATCGGCGAAACGATCTGGCGCGCTCAGGACGAGCGTTTCTCCGTGTCGGAGATGATCCGCGCCTTCGGAGAGCTCTCGGCGGGCGAATTTCTCCAACGCTTCGGCTGGGCCGGCGTCCACGCCTTCACCGCCTGGGCCCTCACCGCGCCCATCGTCTTCGGCCTGGTCTACCTGATCGCCCGCCCCGCGCTCCGCCGGCTCACCCGCTTCCTGCCCTCCGGCAAGACGACAGCCTGACGCAGCCCGCAGCCACGCTGGCTGCCGCGACGCCTCCGCGGCCTCGATCTCTATCAGGCCCTGCGGACTCGGCTCGCATTAATAATTTTCATTCAAAAGTTTAACCGGCTTCGTCCGTGTAAACTAAATGTAAGTGCGCTTGACCGTCCCCGTATCTAGGGGAAACTCCTTACCGCGCGCCGGGCGCAATACTCTTTCCGTCCAAACGGACCCATAAATGGGCTCGCACTAACGGGTTATTTTACCCGCGCCCTCGGCCAATTTGGCCCCGGTCCGCCAGCTACGTTTCCTTTTCCACCGCTTCCACCCTCGCTCGTCCATGTCCACGTCCTTTTCGGGCCCTCGCACCCGCTCCGTTCGCCGCGCCCACGTCGCCGCCCTCCTCGCCGCTATCGGCAGCCTTCCGCCTCACGCCCGCGCCGAGCTTCCGCAGGGGGCCGCCATCGTCCACGGAGACCTCTCCATCTCCACCGCCGGCCAGTCCATGACCGTGCGCCAGACCGGCCGCTACGGCATCGTCAACTGGAACTCCTTCAGCGTCGGCTCCGGCAACTCCGTCCACTTCGCCAACGGCGCCGGCGCCACCCTCAACCGCGTCACCGGCGCCTCCGCCTCGCGCATCGACGGCAGCGTCACCGCCACCGGCACTCTTTTCCTCCTTAATCGCAACGGCGTCATCATCGGCCAGGACGGCCGCGTCCTCACCGGCGGCTCCTTCATCGCCTCCACCCGCGACCTCTCCGACGCGAACTTCCTCCAGGGCCGCGACTACGCCTTCACCGGCGACAGCCGCCTCGGCGTCACCAACCTCGGCAAGATCACCTCCACCGGCGGCGATGTATTCCTCGCCGGCTACACCGTCAAAAACTCCGGCGACATCGACGCCCCCGCCGGACGCGTTGCTCTCGCCGCCGGCGGCCGCATCGACGTCCTCACCGACGCCTCCTGGCTCGGCGGCGCCTACTCCGTCTCCCTCGGCGAACGCGGCAACGACGTCACCAACGAGGGCCGCATCCACGCCCTCGTGGCCGAGCTCCGCACCCACAACGGCAACATCTACGCACTCGCCGGCAACAACACCGGCCTCGTCCAGGCCACCGGCGTGCGCAACGAGGGCGGCCGCGTCATCCTCGTCGCCGAGGGCGGCGCCATCCAATCCTCCGGCGCGATCTCCGCCACCCGCGCCGACGCATCGGGTGTCGTGAGCGGCGGCGACATCGCCCTCTCCGCCGTATCCATAGAAAACTACGGCGGCGTCCAGGACGTCTCCGGCGCCTCCGGCGGCACGCTCAAGCTCGCCGCCGACTCCATCGTCACCGACACCGAGATGCTCGCCCGCGGCGTCTCCGGCTCCGGCGGCTCCGTCACCCTCTCCGCGTCGCGCGAACTCCTCTTCACCTCCGCCGGAAAGATCGACGCCTCCGGAGCCGCAGCCGGCGGCTCCGTCGCCCTCCTCTCCGGTCCCGGCGCCAACATCCTCTCTGGCTCCGTCTCCGCCACCTCCTCCTCCGGCCTCGGCGGCACCGTGAATCTCCTCGGCGACCGCGTCTCCCTCCTCGGCGCCTCCGTCGACGCCTCCGGCTGGACCGGCGGCGGAGCCATCCATGTCGGCGGCGGCTATCAAGGCGCGCTCGTGGACGGCCAAGCCAACGCCTCTTCCACCTACGTCAGCGACAAGACCACCCTCCGCGCCGACGCCACCGGCGCGCGCGGCGACGGCGGCACCATCGTCGCCTGGGCCGACGGCACCACCCAGTTCGCCGGCAAAATCTTCGCCCGCTCCGGCACCGCCTCCGGCGACGGCGGCACCGTCGAGACCTCCGGCCTCGGTGGCCTCGGCGTCAGCGGCTCCGTCGACGCCTCCGCGCGCAACACCACCGGCGCGAACGGCCGCTGGCTCCTCGACCCGAAAAACATCACCATCGGCACCGTCACCGACACGATCAGCGAGTTTCAAAACTTCGCCCAAGGCGTCGGCGGTTACCCCACCGACAACACCAACCTCGCCGGCTTCGGCGGTTCGCTGGATCTAAGCGGCACCACCGCGGTCATCGGCGCCGGCCAATACACCGACGTCGCCTATGTTTTCGAGAACGGCCAGATCGCCGCCCGCCTGACCTCGAGTTCCAGCAACCCGGGCATGTTCGGGGTCGGCGTGCAGATCGAGGGCGACTACGTCGCGGTCATGGATGCGGGCGAGAGCTACAACACCGGCCAAACAATCTATAACCCGCAACTCGGCTATAATACCTCGGAAATCGTCGTCGGCGTGGTTTACCTCTTCAACAAGGGGACCGGATGGCGCAACGGCACGACCAACCTCACCAGTCGCTTCTACGCGTCGGGCAACAATTTTGACTACACGGGCAAAGCCTCGGAATGGGGCAAACCCGACGTCTTCACGGGCGTGAACAACCGCTTCGCGATGTATGAAAGCTCGCCGGGCGTCATCACCATCGCCGTGGGCAATCCCGGCGCCGATTTCGCCGGCACCGACACCGGCGCCGTCGTCGGAACGAGCTTCAATGCCAGCACCCCGCCGACCGGCGTCCAAGCCATGGGGCAGTCCTTGGTCTATTCGTTTTCCGAGGGATCCGTTCCGACCGGCATCGGCAGCTACCTCGCCGCCGACAAAGGCTACCTCTACGTCGGCACCGCCGCGGGCACCGCCAAGGGCAACGATCTCTTTGTTTACAACGGCAGCTACAACTCCGGAGCCCCGCTGCGCATCCCGGGCTTCTTTAACTCCACGGGCGCCCCCGCCTCGCTCGCCGCCGAAGACAACAAACTTTTCTACCTCCGCAACGGTCAGGTTTATTACGCCGAATTCAGTGTTGGCGGCGCCGGCACCAACTACAGCGACCCTTTGCGGATCAATGTGATCACTTCGCAAAACGCCGCGCCTATCAGCCTCGATCTTTCCGCCTTCTTCGGCCAGGCCAATAATCTGGCGGTGGACGGCGATACCCTGGTGGTCAGCAACGGCTCGGGCTTTGTGACCAACTACCGGGTCTCCTTCTTCAATAAATCCCCCGGCTCTCATTGGCTCGGCTATCAGACTTTTTCCCCGCTCGCGCCGGCCTTCTCCCACGTTTTCCCCGCCAACCCGGTCGCCAGCGACTACTTGTTCGCCGGCAGCGTCCTGGCCCTCGAAGGCGACTACGCCCTCGCCGGCGTGCCTGGTTACGCCGTCAGCTCATCCATTCGTAATCGCGGCTACGTCTCCCAGTTCCGCCGCACCGGCGGCGCCTGGGCCTTCACCGAAAACCTCTCTCCCGCCCAGCGCTACGACGGCTCGTATTTCGGCTCCTCCATGGACATGGAGGGGAACACCTGGGTCGTCGGCGACCAATACTTCGGCGACCAGTTCGGCTTAAGCAACGGCCGCGTTTACGTCTACGAAAACGGCCAGCTCTCGGCGGCTCTTAAAGGCGGAAACGACCTGGTAAACGCCGGCCTCGGCATCGGCATGAACGTCGCCATCAGCGGCAATAACATCGTCGCCACCGGTGCCTCCTACACCAACGGCAGAACCGGCAACCGCCTCCACCTGTTCGAGAAAGGCGCCGGCTGGCGCAACGGCTCCTTTAATCTCACCTCGAGCGTTTTCGACGACGCGCCTTACCAGGCGATCAACGCCGTCCAATACACGTCCCTCGACATGGACGGCAACACCGTCGCCTTCGGACGTCCCGTGAACTCCGGCTCCTACTCCGATGCCAAGGGCAAGGTCTCCATTTACCAATTCACCCCCAGCTTCCTGTATTCAGTCGCCACCTACACCAGCCCGATCAGCACCGGCACCACTCGCGACTTCTTCGGAGCCAGCGTCGCCCTCTCCGGCAACACCCTGGCCATCGGCGCCGCCTCCGGCCTGGAGCCCGCGAACTTCGTCATCCCCGAATACATCCACCTCTACGAAAAACCCGGCGCCAGCTGGTCCGGCATCACCCCCGCCTCCATCTCCGTCGCCACCGTCACCGGCGGCGCGGTTTCCGAGCGCAACCTCGGCTCGTCCCTCGCCCTCGACGGCAACACCCTCGTGGCCGGCTACCTGCGCCTGGGCAACGCCCCCGCCTACGTCTTCGAGCGCAACGGCACCTGGGCCGCCTCCACCACCCCCACCGCCAAGCTCACCTTCGGCACCAACACCTACTTCGGCGGCGACGTCGCCGTGGATGGCGACAACATCGCCGTCGCCGGCTACGATTACGTCAATAACAAGGCTCAGGCTTTCGTTTACCAAAAACAAGGCGACTGGCGCGACGGCTCGGCCAACCTGGTCGCGATTTTCAACGCCCCGAAAATCCCCTCCGCCTCCGCCTCCACCATCGCCATCGATGGCGACACCGTTCTCCTGTCCGGCCATTCGCCCATCGGGAACCCTGGCGCCACCGCCACCCCCGTCAGCGTATTCAAAGGCCCCTACGACTTCTCCGGCCGCGTCACCTTCGCCTCCGGCCCCGGCGCGAATCTCGCCATCTCCGCCGCCTCCCTCACCGCCTCCCTCTCCCTCGGCACCAACATCACCCTCCAGGCCAACAACGACATCACCATCTCGTCGGCCATCACGGTGAACAACCCCGCCGGCGACGGCGGCGATCTCACCCTCCTCGCCGGCCGCCGTATCCTCGTCAACGCCTCCATCGCCACCGACAACGGCGACCTCACCCTCGTCGCCAACGCCCCCGGCGCCAACGCCTCCTTCCGCGACGCCGGCGAACGTGTCGTCGTCCTCGGCCGCGACAGCCTCAACGCCTCCGTCACCCTCTCCCTCGGCACCGGCAA
>JAIXVY010000150.1 GCA_027482505.1 Opitutaceae bacterium
AGAAACGCCCCTGGTCCGTCCAGGCCGGCTACAACAACCACGCCACCCGCGCCTCCGGCACCAACCGCTACTCCCTCGGCGGCGGCTTCGGCGACCTCCCCCTCGACGGCCACCAACTCTCCTGGAACGCCACCGTCGGCGACCGCATCGACGAGTTCGAGAACTACTCGCTCATCTACACCGCGCCCAACCGCCTCGGCCACACCCTCACCACCAACGTCAACTACTCCGACACCGCGAGCAGCACCATCCCCGGCGTCGGCTCCGCCAGCACCACCCTCCAGAGCTCCCTCGACTACGCCATCCCGCTCCTCGAGACCGAAACCCTCGGCTGGACGCTCAACGCCACCGGCTTCCTCAAGCAATTCGAGCGCGACAGCCTCTTCGGCGGCGCGAGCGTCGGCGGCGCCAAGTTCGACTCCGTCCAGCTCGTGGTGAACCACACCGTCAACCTCAAGGAGGCGACCGCCACCAACCAGTTCACCGCCGGCGTCGTGTTCAGCTTCGAGGGCCTGACCACCCGCAACAGCGACGAGAACTTTCGCGAGTTCTACAACACCGCCACCGGCGACGCCTCCACGCGCCACTACCTGCTCAACTACGCCCGCGTGCAGCAACTCGCCCCGCTCTGGAGCGCGCTCGACGGCTGGAGCACCGAGACCCAGCTCTCCTGGCAGATCACCCGCGACCAGCTCGCCGGCAGCGACAACTTCGCCATCGGCGGCCCCCAGGCCATGCGCGCCTACCAGTCCAGCGAGGTCGCCGGCGACGAGGGCTTCTACGCCATCCAGTTCCTCCACCTCCGGCCCCTCGCCGGCGACTCGCTCGGCTTCGCCGGCAAATGGATCGAGCAGCTCGCGCCCTCCCTCTTCGTCGAGGGCGGCGAAGGTCAGTTCCGCGCCGGCACGAGCGACAGCCTCTGGGACTACGGCCTCCAGCTCGCCCTCTCCGCCAAGCCCGGCCTGAGCGTCACCACCTCCCTCGCCTTCGCCGGCCGCTCCAGCTCCCAGACCGACCGCGGCTCCGCCACCTGCTTCATCGGCGCCCAGTGGCGCTACTGATTCGCCCCGCGCGGACGCTCCCAAGCGTCCGCGATTTGCCATCGGCATCCGCCTGACGTTATTGAACGTAGTCCAGGCTATCGCCGATGCACCCGCTTCTCCTCGCCGCCCTCGCCCTCGCGCTCTGCTGCGCCGTCTTCGCGGCCTTCTTCCGCGTCGCCCGCCGCCTCGATAACTACGGGGTCGTCGACATCGTCTGGTCCTACGCCTTCGGCCTCGTCGCCCTCCTCTACGCCGCCCTCGCCGCCGGCTGGGCCCCGCGCCGCGCCCTCGTCGCCACCCTCGTCACGATCTGGAGCGCCCGCCTCGGCACCTACCTCTACCGGCGCGTCATGAGCCACCACCCCGAGGAGGACGGCCGCTACAAGGAGATGCGCACCCGCTGGGCCAAAAACTTCGCGGCCGAGATGCTCAAGTTCTACCAGTTCCAGGCCGTCTCCGTCGTCATCCTCGCCACCCCCTTCCTCCTCGCCCTCGGCCGCGCCGAGCCGCGTTTCACCGTCGTCGACTGGCTCGCGCTCGCCCTCTTCGTCGTCGCCCAGACCGGCGAGGCCCTCGCCGACGCCCAGCTCGCCGCCTTCAAGAAATCCCCCGCGAACCAGGGCAAGGTCTGCGACGTCGGCCTCTGGTCCGTCAGCCGCCACCCCAACTACTTCTTTGTCTCGCTCACCTGGCTCAGCTTCGCCCTCTTCGCCCTCCCCGCCGCGTGGGGCTGGCTCGGCCTCGTCGCCCCCGCGAGCATCCTCTACCTCCTCCTCTTCGTCACCGGCATCCCCATGACCGAGCAGCAGGCCGTCCGCACCAAGGGCGACGCCTACCGCGACTACCAGCGCCGCGTCTCCGCCTTCGTCCCGTGGTTCCCGAAAGCTTAAACCGCTGAATTTCGCCAAACCTCGCCGGATCAAACTCCGCATAAGGTTCGCTTTGGCGTCCTTTAGCGCTCTTTAGCGGTTCCAACCTTCTCCGACATGATCGACTCCCTCCTCGAGAAAAACCTCCTCCCCGACTGGCTCATCCGCGTCGGCATCCGCCGCCTGCTCGCCCGGCGTATCCGCGAAGAGACTACACGCTACGACCGCGCCGCCTACGTCGCCGACCTCAAGAAGCGCGCCCTCGCCGAGCAGACCGCCGCCGCCAACGAGCAGCACTACGAGGTCCCCACGCCCTTCTACCAGTATTGCCTGGGCAAACGCCTCAAATACTCCGGCTGCCTCTACCCGACCGGCAAGGAGACGCTCGACCAGGCCGAGGAGCACATGCTCGCGCTCTACGCCGAGCGCGCGCAGCTCGCCGACGGCCAGCACATCCTCGAGCTCGGCTGCGGCTGGGGCTCCCTCTGCCTCTACAACGCCGAGCGCTTCCCCGACGCCCAGATCACCGCCATCTCCAATTCCCGCACGCAAAAGGACCACATCGACGGCGAGGCCCGGAAGCGCGGCCTGAAAAACCTCCGCATCATCACCTGCGACATCAACGCCTTCGACATCGCCCCGGCGCAATTCGACCGCGTCGTGTCGGTCGAGATGTTCGAGCACCTCAAGAACTACGATCTGCTCTTCCGCAACATCGCCCGCTGGCTCAAGCCCGGCGGCCTGCTCTTCACCCACATCTTCACCCACAGCCGCTTCAGCTATCACTTCGTGGCGCGCGACTCCACCGACTGGATGAGCCGCTACTTTTTCACCGGAGGACAGATGCCGGCCCACGATTTGTTCATGCAGTTTCAAGACGACCTGAAGCTCGTCTCCGACTGGAAGGTCAACGGCCGCCACTACCAGCAGACCGCCGAGCACTGGCTCAAGAACATGGACGCGCACCGCGAGGAGATCATCCCCCTGTTTCGCGACACCTACGGCGCCGACCAGGCGGTCAAATGGTGGGCCTACTGGCGCGTCTTCTACATGGCCTGCGCCGAGCTCTGGGGCTACAAAAACGGCGAGGAGTGGCTCGTGAGCCACTACCTTTTTCGCAAGCCCTGAGCCCGGCTGAGCCCCATGCCGCAACACCTGGCCGCCGTCGCCTACCTCGTCCGCGATTACGACGAGGCCCTCGCCTGGTTCACCGGCAAGCTCGGCTTCACCCTGCTGGAGGACACGCGCCTCTCGCCGGAAAAACGCTGGGTCGTAGTGGCCCCGCCCGGCGCCGCCGCGTCTCCGCACGCCGCGCGCCTGCTGCTCGCCCGGGCCTCAACCCCGGCGCAACTCGCCGCCCTCGGCGCCCAGGCCGGCGGTCGCGTAGCCTTTTTTCTCCACACCGACGACTTCGCCCGCGACCACGCCGCCTACCTCGCCGCGGGCGTCACGTTTCGCGAGGCCCCGCGCCGCGAGCCCTACGGCACCGTGGCCGTGTTCGAGGATCTCTACGGCCAGCCCTGGGACCTGATAGAACCGCGGTTCTGACGAACTAGCCGGGACACCCCGCCGCCGGCGGGGTGTCCGCCGAACCCTCGGTCTTGGGTGCGACCGCCGCCGCCCGCGCCGCGATGCGTTTCTCCGCCTCCAGGATGATCGCCTCGCACCCGAGGAACTTGTGGTCGTCAAGGGTCAGGCTGCGGCGCTTGCCGTCCTTCTCATGGATCGCGTAGGCGATGCCCTTGCTCGCCCACTTACGGCGGTCTATCTCCACGATGCTGTCGAGGTGCACCTGCTCGCCCGAGGCGCCGGTCACGATGTCACCCTCGGCCCGCACGCTGAGCTTGTGGTTCCACACCACCCAGGCGCCGAAGATCGCCGAACCCGCCAGCATGATCCAGCCGGTCCAGACCTGCCCGGCCAGCGCGGTCGGCGTGCGCTCCTTCGGCACCTTGGCCGGCAGGTCGTTCGCCTCGGCATGGCGCTCCCACATGCGCTTCACCGCCGGATCCTTCAGATCCTTCGCCTTGCCCTCGGCGATCAGGTTTTCCGCCATTGGTTTGAAAATCTCGTGCCGCGCCTGCTCCCTGGGCCACACGATATAGCCGTCGGTCAGAAACCAGAGGCCGGAGCCGAAGATCATCAAAAACAGAAAGATCATGCGGCGGCGCCATTCCTTCGAGATGCGTGCGTGGACTTGCATCCCGCCAGCCAAACCAGGCCCCGCGGGAAAAACAACTCCCGCCCGCGCCCGCCTCCCCCGCGCCTTTTCGCTTGCCGCTCCCGCCTCCCGCGAAAGGGTGACGCCCACTCACGTTCTTGGCGCCCCCTCCGGCTCCTCGCTCCCTGCTCCTCGCTCCCCGCTCTTCCATGGCCAACGCCTACACCGAAGCCTCGATCAAGACCCTCTCGCCGCTCGAACACATCCGCCTCCGGCCCGGCATGTATATCGGACGCCTGGGCAACGGCGCCCACCCCGAGGACGGCATCTACGTCCTGCTCAAGGAGACCATCGATAACTGCATCGACGAGTTCACCATGGGCTTCGGCAAGAAGATCGAGGTCGAGCTCGAGGACCGCACCCTCCGCGTGCGCGACTACGGCCGCGGCATCCCCCTCGGCAAACTCGTCGACTGCGTCTCCATCATCAACACCGGCGCCAAATACGACTCCGAGACATTCCAAAAGGCCGTCGGCCTCAACGGCGTCGGCCAAAAGGCGGTCAACGCCCTCTCCTCCCACTACCGCGCCCAGGCCGTCCGCGACGGCCAGACCAAGATCGTCGAGTTCATCGGCGGCAAGTTGACCAAGGAGTCGAAAATCATCGCCGCCCCCGCCGGCGAAAAGAACGGCACCCTCGTCGAATTCACCCCCGACGTCGCCCTCTTCGGCCAGGACTTCCGCTTCAAGTTGGAGTTCATCGAGGAGATGCTCTGGAACTACGCCTACCTGAACCGCGGGCTCACCCTCGTGTTCAACGGCAAGGCCTACAAATCCGAGAACGGCCTGCGCGACCTCCTCCAGAAAAAACTCACCGGCGAGCCGCTCTACCCGCTCATCCACCTCGAGGGCGAGGACATCGAGGTCGCGATCACCCACGCCGGCCACTACGGCGAGGAATACTACTCCTTCGTCAACGGCCAGCACACCACCATGGGCGGCACCCACCTGGCGGCTTTTCGCGAGGCGCTCGTCCAGACGGTGCGGAATTTTTTCAAGAAAGACTACGACGCCGCCGACATCCGCCAGTCCGTCGTCGCCGCCGTGTCCATCCGCGTGCAGGAGCCGGTCTTCGAGTCCCAGACCAAGACCAAGCTCGGCAGCAACGACGTCGGCCCCGGCGGCCCGAGCGTGCGCAACTTCATCACCAGTTTCCTCGGCCAGCAGCTCGACAACCACCTCCACCGCAACCCCGCCGTCGCCGAGGAGCTGAAGCGCAAGGTCGAGGAGAGCGAGCGCGAGCGCAAGGAACTCGCCGGCATCCGCAACCTCGCCCGCGAACGCGCCAAAAAAGCCTCGCTGCACAACCGCAAACTCCGCGACTGCCGCGCCCACCTCGGCACCAAGGACAAACGCGCCGAGGAGAGCTCGCTTTTCATCGTCGAGGGCGACTCCGCCGCCGGCTCGCTCACCGCCTGTCGCGACGTCCACACCCAGGCCG
>JAIXVY010000519.1 GCA_027482505.1 Opitutaceae bacterium
GCCCCGCTCCGGCTCGACGAAATTCGCGCCAGCGTCGCCCGCACCCACCGCCTCTGCGTGCTCCCCGCGTCCCGCCGCACCCACGGCTTCGGCGCCGAGCTCGTCAGCCGCATCGTCGAGGAGCAGTTCTTCGATCTCGAGGCCCCGCCTCTTCGCGTGGCCTCGCTCGACCTGCCCGTGCCCTTCGCGCCCGAGCTGGAGCAGGCCTACCGCCCCACCCGCGACGGCCTGATCGAGAAGCTGGCCAACTGGCTCGGTTGAGCCGGCCGGGCCTTACTTCGCGTCGGCGTTGATCGGCTGATCCACCACCAGGCTGGAGGGGAAATCCGCCGCGCGCTCGCCGCCGCGCCCGCGCAGGCGCTGGTTGCTGATGTAGCCCGAGGGCTGGTTGAGCGGAATCTCCATGCCGCCCAGCGCGCCCATTTTTTGATAGAGCGTGTTCTCCATGTTCAACGCGATCTCCCGGTGCGCGGGATCGTCGAGCAGGTTGCGCGTCTCGTCCGGATCGTTCGCGAGATCGTAGAGCTCGTCGCAGTCCCACAGCCCGTAGTAGGTGACGTATTTGTAGCGGTCGGTGCGAAGCGCGAAGGTCGTCGGCGTCTGGGGATAGTTTTTTTCCCAGTAGTAAACGTAGAGGAAGTCTTCGCGCCAGGGAATGGTCCGCCCCTCGGCCAGCGGCAGAAAGCTCTCGCCGTCCATGTGCGGCGGCTTTCGCAGCCCCATCGCCTCCATCACGGTCGGGCCGACGTCGATGTTGCCCACCATCTGCTCCACCACGGTGCCGCCTTTGATCAAGGCCGGGCACTGCACGAGCATGGGCACGCGGATGGACGGCTCGTGGGCCGTGCGCTTGTCGATCAGTCCGTGCTCGCCGAACATGAAGCCGTTGTCGCCCATGTAGATCACCAGCGTGTCCTCGTAGACGCCCATGTCCTTCAACTGCTGGAGCACGCGGCCGATGCTGTCGTCCACCGAGCGCAGCGTCTCGCAGTAGCGTTTGTAGTAACCCTCTATGTCGAGATCGCTGTGGTAGGGAAAATCCACCCCGTGCCACGAGTTGCGCTGATCGCGCATCCAGCGTGGCTGGCCCAGGTTTTCGGCCGCGCTTTTCTCGGTCGCGGGCCGGGTGAACGGCAGGTCTTTCAAGGTGCCGTCATACCTGGGCTCGGGCGTGAAGTTGGCGTGCACCGCCTTGTGCGAGAAGTAGAGAAAGAAGGGCTTCTCCGCGGGCTTCTGCCGCTTCAGCCAGTCGATCGCGTAGTCGGTCAGCTCGCTCGTGATGTAGCCCTCCTGCTTCACCCGCCGGCCGTCGACGTTGAGCGTGTAATCCGGGGTCGGCGCGTAGTAGTGCCCCTGCCCGAGAAAACTCACCCAGTGGTCCCAGCCCGGCTGGGGCTCGTCGCTCTCGCCGCCCATGTGCCACTTGCCGACGAAGCACGTCGCGTAGCCCGCGTTCTGCAGATATTGCGGGAAGTAGATCGTGCCGGGCGGGATGGGCCGGTTGTTGTCGATCACCCGGTGCCGAAAGGTGTAGAGCCCGGTCAAAATCGACGCCCGGCTCGGCGAACAAAGCGCGGTCGTTACCAGCGCGTTTTTCACGTAGGCGCCGTTCGCCGCCATCGAGTCCATCACCGGCGTCCGGGCGAAGGGGTGATGGAGAAAGCTCATCGCGTCGTAGCGATGATCGTCCGAAAGGATGAAAACCACGTTGCGCGGTTTAGCTTCCGGCAGTCGCTCGGGGACCACCTTGGCGGGCACCTCTGTGGCCGCCATCGCCGTCGCCGCCGTCAGCCCGGCCAGCAAACCGGCGGCTATCTGCGGAAAACCGGCGAAACAGACGATACGACGGAAGAACTCGGGCACGAAAGCGTCGGGGAGGGGCACGGGGAAAGGATGATTTCATCCAGCCGGCTCGGCGAGCCCGGATGCGTTTAACCCGGCCTCGCTTTCGCCTTCCCCCGGCCGCCCCGCGGCCCCGCCGGTCCGCCGTCCCGGATTTAGCGCGTTTGCCTGCGCCGAAAAAATTCCCCATCGGCATTTACGCGGTTGGTTTCGTCGCGGGCGTCCGGTATTTTCCGCGACGAAACCAGCCTCCGCCCTCGCCGCCAGCCACTCCCTCTCCATGCAACAAATCCCCCCGGCCCGCTGGGCCGCGATCAAACTTTTCGCCATGGACGTCGACGGCATCCTCACCGACGGCACCGTGCACATCTCCTCGGACGGCACCGAGACGAAGCAGTTTTCCATCCTCGACGGCATGGGCCTCGTCCGCCTCGGCAAAAATGGCGTCACCACCGCCTGGATCAGCGGCCGCCCCTCCGGCGCCACCACCGCGCGCGCCTCCGAGCTAAAAATCCCCCACCTCGTGCAGGGTCGCGTCGACAAGATCACCGCTCTCCAGGAACTCGCCGCCACCCTCGGTCTCGCCCCGGAGCAGATCGTCTACATGGGCGACGACGACATCGACGCCCCCGCCATCCAGTGGGCCGGCATCGGCGTCACCGTCCCCGACGCCATGCCCGCCGCGCTCGAAGCCGCCGACTACCTCACCACCCGCCAAGCCGGCCGCGGCGCGGTGCGCGAAATCTGCGAACAAATCCTCCACGCCCAAGGTCACACGTTCCCCCATTGATCTTTCCGCGCCTCAACCTCTAGCCCCGTGCGCCGCTTCATCCTCTCGTTTTTTTCCGCCCTCGCCATTGCGTCGGGCGCCGCGGCTAGTCCGCAAGTCACCGCCACCGCGCCGGTGAAAAATTTCCGTCTGCCCACTTTCACCGACGAGGGCTGGCGCCGCCTCATGGTCGTCGCCGCCGAGGCCCGCCTGCCCGATCCGGCCCGGGTCGACCTCGTCGAAATGGAGCTCACCCTCTTCACCGGTCGCGCCGACGAGCAGATCGACGCCATGCTCGCCGCCCCCGTCGCCACCTTCCTTCCGGAAAAACAGTTCGCCTCCGGCGCGGAGACCGTGCGCTTGGAACGCTCAGACATCAGCGTCACCGGCGCCGACTGGAGCTACGACCACCCCGCCCGCAAGATCATCATCCGCCGCGACGCCCGCGTCACCTTTCACGCCGCCCTCGGCGACATTCTAAAATGAGCCTCCGCCGCCTCTTCGCCCTCGCCTTTCTGGCGCTCGCCGCCGCGCACCCGCTGCCCGCCCAGCCCGCCAAACCCGTTCCCACCGAGCTGACCAGCGACAAACTCGAAATGACGTCCACCGACGAGGAGACCACCGCCGTCGCCACCGGCAATGTCGTCCTGACCGGAACCAACCTCCGCATCACCTGCGACCGCCTCACAGTCATCGCCGCCCGCCTCGGCGACAAAAACGCCGCCATCGGCGAGGGCTTCGAGCGCTTCAAATACATCCTCGCCGCCGGCAACGTCCGCATTGTCCAGGGCGACCGCGAGTCCACCTCGCAAAAAGCCGAGGTCTTCCCCCGCGAGGACAAGGTCGTGCTCAGCGAGGACCCCGTGATCATCGACCATAGCAACGGCTTCGTCGCCGCCGGCGAAAAAATCACCCTCTTCCGCGGCAAGCGCGAAGTCTTCGTCGACAAGCCCAAGTTCACCGGCCCGCCCGTCGGCGACCTGAGCGCCACCGCCGCGCCGAAACCCGCCGCCACCCCGGTCGCGCCCACCCGTCCCGCCGCCAAGCCGGAGCCC
>JAIXVY010000407.1 GCA_027482505.1 Opitutaceae bacterium
CGCCGCGCCGCGCCCGCCCTGTATTTTTTTGAGGCAACCTCTCTTGCTTCTTTCCTTGCGCCAACCTCGCCTTTTTAACGTTCGCCACAACCATACCTCGTAGTGGTCAGGCTTCTCCTAATAACCAGCGACACACGCCAAGCGCGAGCTTTGCAGGAGTCGTTCGCGGCCAAGGACGCTTTTGTAGTCAATTGGCGCCGGTCCGCCGGTGAGGTCAGGACGGCCCTCGTCGCCGGCGCGTTCGACGCGTGTCTGTTTTTCGACGGGGCGGACGAGCTCACCGCGCGGACGGAGATCGCGACCATCCGCGAGGCCGCGCCCGCGCTCCCGGTCGTGGTGCTTTCCTCCACCGGGCTGTCCGCCGATTCGCAGGCGCATCTCCTCGAGGCGGGCGCGGACAGCGTTTGCCTGCTCTCGGCCGGACTCGCGGGCACGACCGGCGTCTTGCAACGACTGGGGCGCCGCGCGATGCGGCCGGCCGCCGACCCGGGCGAAGTCTCACGGTTCAGACGCGAGGAGACCGGGCCCGCTTTCCAGGCTCCCACCCTCGAGCTGTTGCGCGGCTTTTCGCGGGTGCTGGGCGACTCGCTGGACACCCGCTCCCTGGCCCGCCACTTCGTCGACAAACTGCGCGAGGTCGTCGGCGCCTCCCGCATCGCGCTGTTTCTCGACTGCGTTGACAACGACTCGCCGCTGCCCGGCGGAAAACCCGCCGCGCCGCGGCTGGAGTGCGTGGCCTCGGCGGGTCTGCCTTCCGATCTCGTCGAGTGCTTCTCCCTGAGCCGGCAGAGCGGCATGGGGCTGCGGCTTTCCTCACGACCGGAGATACTGCGCGCCGAGCGGGACTCCGCGGCCTCCGATCCGCACATCGCCCGCGAGTTCGAGGTGCTGGGCGGCAACGTCGCCATTCCGGTGGGCGACCGTGATCGCATCCTTGGCGTCGCCGTGCTGGGCGGACGCATCACCGGCGGGGGCTATTCCGACCAGGAGCTGCTGCTGGTCTATCATCTCCTCGAAGAGCTGGGCCTGGCGGTGAAAAACAGCCGCCTCCACCGCCAGATCGTCGCGGGCCACGAGCTCGTCGGGCAGATGCTCGAAGGCCTGACGGTGGGCGCGGCCGCCATCGGCCCGGACCAGCGCGTCATCTACGCGAACCGCGCCCTGCGCAATCTCCTCCCCGGCTCGCCGGGCGCGGATTTCACCATCCACGACCTGCCCGCCCCGCTGGCCGCGCGCATCCACGAGGTGGTCGAAAAGGGCGCGGAGGCCCCGCCGTTTTTCCATGAAACGACGGGCGCCGAGCCGCGCTGTCTCCGCGCCAGCGTGGTGCCCCTGGCGGGCGCCAAATCCGCGGCGCGCACCGCCCTGCTGCTGCTGGAGGACTTCACCCCGGTGCGCGCGGCGCAGAAGGCGGAGCTCGAGGCCGCCGGCCTGCGCCTCACCTCGCTGATCGCGCGCCGCTTCGCCCACGAGATTCGCAACGCCCTCGTCCCGCTCACCACCCACGCGCAGCTTTTCGACGCAGAGATAGGCGACGCGGGGTTCCGCGACTCGCTCAAGGGCAGCCTGGACACGGAAACCCGCCGCATCCTCCGCTTCACCGAGCAGATGCTGCTCCTCGCCCGCACCGACGCCGGCCCGACCGAGACGCTCGTCCTCGCCGATGTGCTGCGCGACGCCTTCGACAAGGCGCTCGCCGGGCTGGGCAAGACCGGCGAGCTCGAGATATCCGGCGCGGCCCAGTCCGCCCGGGTCGCGGGCTGCCGCGCCGCGCTGATCCACGCGTTTCAGGAGATTTTTTTCAACGGCCTGCAATCCTCCGGCGAGCAGGGGCGGCGCGTGTTCGTCTCGCTCGAGGAGGCCCCCGACTCCGGCTCCCGCTCCGTCCTCGTGCGCGTGCGCGACACCGGCGCGGGCTTCGCGCCCGAGGTCGCGCCGCGCGCCACCGAGGCCTTTTTCACCACCCGAAACACCGGCGTCGGGCTCGGCCTCACCATCGCGCGCCGCGTCGTCGAGGCCCACTCCGGCGCGCTCGAGGTGCGCTCCCGGCGCGATCCCGCCGACTGCGATCTTCTCATCTGTCTTCCCCTAGCCCCCTGATCCATGTCCACACGCCTGCCCCTCGCCCTGCCCGCCTTCGCCGCCCTGGCCTCCGTTTCCCTCGCCTCCGGAACCCGCGTGGGTTTCAAGGACGCCTTCGCCACCGCGCGCGGCAACGCCTTTGTCGCCACCGCCGACAATCCCAGCGCCCTCTACTATAATCCCGCCGGCATCGCCCGTCTCGACGGAACCCGCGTCTCGGCCAATCTCTACTCGGTCTCCCTCTCCTCCGACTACCAGGGGCCCGGCGGCTCGGCCTCGATCGACGAGGATCCGGTCCACGTCCCCGCCTTCTACTCCACCTGGAAACCCGAGGGCTCGAGCTGGACCTTCGGCTTCGGCATGTATGCGCCCTTCGGTCTCGAGACGGAATGGCCCGCCGGCTCCCCGCTCCGCACCCTCGCGCTGCGCAATGAGCAGGAATTTCGCACCTATAACTTTTCCGCCGCCTGGCAGGTCGCGCCCGGCCTCTCGCTCGGCGGCAGCCTGACCTACAATCGCGTCACCACCGATCTCCGCCGCGGCATCGGCGTCTTCGGCCCGAACGATCTCTTCCGCTTCGACGGCGACGGCGACGCCTTCGGCGCCAACCTCGGCGTGCTCTGGCAGGTGACCGAGCGCAACTGGTTCGGCGTCAGCTACGCCCACTCCACGCGCGTCCGCCTCGAGGGCGACGCCCAGACGCTGCCCGTCATCCCCGGCGAGTCCGCCCGCGCCACCTTCGAATTCCCCGAGGTCGTGATCGCCGGCTGGTCCTTCCGCCCCACTCCGGAGTGGAACCTCGAGGTCAACCTCGACTGGACCAACTGGGACCGCCTCGACACCGTCACCATTCGCAAGCCCTCCGGCCCCGTCGCCCTGCCCTTCAACTGGGAATCCGGCCTCTTCTACGAATTCGGCGTCACCCGCTATTTCGGCGCCTTCAACGTCAGCGCCGGCTACTGCTTCACCGAAAACTCGGTGCCTTCCTCCAGCTACACCCCCGCCGTGCCCGACAGCGACCGCGCCTTCTATTCCCTCGGCGCGGGTTATCACGGCGAGCGTTACACCGTCGATCTCGCCTACCACTTCGCCGATGGCGGCAAACGAGGCGTCTCCGGCAGCCCGGCCTCGCTTATCGGCGCCACCGCCGACGGCACCTACGACAATTCGCTTCATGCCCTCGCGCTGTCCGTCGGCCTGAAGTTCTGAGTTCCCCACCGTTCCGCATGACCTCGACCGAAGCCCCCGTCCTCGCCCCCGTCTCCCGCGCCCCGCTGCCCACCCTGCTGGTCGTCGACGACGAGGAGGGTCCTCGCCAGTCCCTCCGCATGGTGTTCCGGCACGATTTCGACGTGCACGTGTTCGAGCGCGGCGAGCAGGCCGTGGCCTTCGCCCGCTCCCACACCGTTCAGGTCGCGATTCTCGACATCCGCATGGCCGGCATGTCGGGCATCGACGTGCTGCGCGCGCTGAAGGAGGCCGATCCCTCCACCGAGGTCGTCCTGCTCACCGCCTACGAGACGCTCGACACCGCCCGCCAGGCGCTCCGCCTCGGCGCCTGCGACTACCTGAGCAAGCCCTTCGACCTCGCCGGCATTCGCGAGTCCGTGGCCCGCGCCCTCCATTTTCGTCGCATCTCCGAGACCATCGCCGACACCAGCGGCCGCCTCCAGGGCCTCGCCGGCCAGCTGCGCGACGTCGCCGCGCGCGAGGAGATGGCGCGCACCACCACCGAGATCTGCGCCGGCGCGCTGCACGACATCAACAACCCCCTCACCGTCATCACCTGCTACCTCGACTTGCTCAACGGCAAGCTGAAGGGCGCCAGCTCGCTGCACGGCGCGGACCTCCAGTTCGTGCGCGACAACATCGGCCTCCTCGCCAAACACGTGGACAACTGCCGCGCCATCACGCGCCGCTATCTCCGTTTCGCGAACTACAAGGCGAACACCACCGCGGGCTCCATGGTCAACCAGGTCGTCGACAACGTGCGCACGCTCGTGGCCAAGCATCCCGCGCTGCGCGGCGGCTCCCTCCACGTCCAGACTCTGGACGAGGAGCTGGAGGCGCAGATCGGCGGCACCGAGCTCATCCAGATCCTGGTCAATCTCGTGGTGAACGCATTTCAAGCCGGCGCCCCGGGCACCGACGTCCGC
>JAIXVY010000032.1 GCA_027482505.1 Opitutaceae bacterium
ATCCCCCCGCCCACCCGGCCAGCCCCCACCCTCAACGTTGCCCCAACGGCTATTCGTTTCCCCCAAGACCCGCCCCCGATCCATTGTCAATCAATGATTGACAATGGATCGGGGCGCGGATTTCTCAGCGCCGCTCGCGGAACCAGCGCTCCACGCCGGCCAGGTCGCGGGTGTTGAGCACGTGTTCGCGCGTGAGCCAGCCCTTGCGCGCCACCCGCACACCCTCGGCCACGTGCGCAAGGCCGGCCGCCTCGTGCGCGTCGGGGTTGATCGAGCACATCAGCCCGCGCTCCGCCGCGCGCCGCCACAGCCGCCAATCCATGTCCAAGCGACTCGGATGCGCGTTGAGCTCGATGATCACGCGGTTCGCGATCGCGGCGTCGATCACCTTGGCGAGATCCACCTTGTAGCCTTCGCGTCGCAGGAGGATGCGACCGGTCGCATGGCCGAGCATCGTCGCACGCGGATGCTCGATCGCGCGGATAATGCGCCGCGTCATCTCGTCCTCGGCCTGCGTCATCGCGCTGTGCACCGAGACGACCACGTAATCCAGGCCCAGCGCGTCGAAAGTCGCGTCGTCGTAGTCGAGCCGTCCGTCCGTCAGGATGTCGCACTCCACGCCGGCGAACAAACGCACGCCGGCGCCGCCCGCGGCGTTGAACTCGCGGATCGTCTTCACCTGCGCGGCGAGCCGCGCCTCGTCGAGGCCGCGCGCCTGAAACGACGCTTTCGAGTGGTCGGCGATCCCGAGATAATCCCAGCCCAGCGCCGCCGCCGCGGCCGCCATCTCGGCCAGGGTGTTTCGCCCGTCGGATTCGGTCGTGTGGTTATGGAACGCCCCGCGCAGATCGCCGGGCTCGATCAGTCTAGGCGCCGCGCCCTTGGCCTCGGCCACGCGCTCGAAGACCTCGATTTCGCCCAGCCCTTCGCGCAGCTCCGGCGGCACGAAGGCCAGCCCGAGGTGCTCGAACAACTCCGCCTCCGTCTCTGCCTTCAGGCTGAGTCCGCGCTCGGCTTTTTCCTTGGCCGTGCCTTCGCCCGCGTCGGGCACGAGACCCCACTCCGACAACGACAGGCCGCGCGCCAGCGCGCGCTGGCGCATCGCCACGTTGTGGTCCTTCGAGCCGGTGAAATGATGCAGCGCGAACGCGAACTGCTCCGCCGGCACGATGCGCAGGTCCGCCTGCAGGCCGCTCGCGAAGCGCACGCTCGCCTTGGTCTCGCCGCGCGCCGTCACTTCCTTCACGTCGGGCTGCGCGCAAAACCAGTCCGTGATCGCCGCCGCGTCGCCCGCGTCCGCCGCCACGATGAAATCCAAGTCGCCCACGGTCTCCAACCCGCGGCGAAGCGAGCCCGCCGCCTCCGCGCGCCGCACCTGCGGCCGCGCGCGCAAGCCGTCCACGATGGGCCCGGCCACCGCGCGCGCGTCCCACCAGAGGTGACGCTTCCCATACGCCGCTCGGTTCGCCAACCCCTCGAGCAATTTCGCCTGGGTCTTGTCGCCAAAGCCCGCCAGCGCGGCCACGCGCCCCTCCTTGCACGCCGCCTCCAACTGCTCGGGAGACTCGACGCCGAGTTGCTCGCGCAGCGCCTTGATTTTCTTCGGCCCCAGGCTTGGCACTTCGAGCAGGGCGATCAGCCCATCGGGAATCCGCGCCCGCAGCTTCGCGTAAAACTCCAGCCCCGCCGGAGCGTGCGCCGCGTGCAGTTTCGTGATCTTGTCGACCAACGCCTCTCCGAAACCTTTCAGCTCGCCCAGCGTGCCCGCCTCGATCCGCGCGGAAAACTCCGCCGCCTCCATCGCCTCGAGCGAGCGCGCGCCGTTCTGATAGGCGCGCGTTTTGAAGGGATTCTCCCCCTCCAGCTCCAGCAGCGTGGCGATTTCGTCCAGCGTGTCGGCGATCTCGTTCTTGGTCATGTCGCGAAGGCATCGCGCGGCGCGCCCGCGTCAACTCCGTCGCCGCGAATCCGCCGCGTGCCTCGCCATGCATCAGGCCGCGGAACCCTGCAGGCCCGCGCCTTTCGCCGCCGTCGCGCCGTCGGCGGGCCGGCTCCGGCGCCAGGCCTTTGCCGCGCCCGCGATCGGCTTTTCCACGCAAACATACATCAGCGCGCCCAACGCGACCGAGAGCGCCATGAAAACGCCCACCCGCGCCGCCGGCCCGCAATCCAGCCCGGCCGCGAGCCGCACGGTGACCGGCTGGATCAGATAGATCGAGTAGGACGCCGTGCCCAGCGCGACGAGCCACGCCGGCCAGCGCACCTTGCCCTCCGCCACCACGAACAGAGCGACCACGCAGGTCGCCAGGCCGCCCCAGATGAAGGCCCGCGCAAATCCGGTGAACGTGTGGCCGATGACTTCGCCCGGATAGCCGAGATAGTTCGTAAACCACACCCCCGCGCCAAACACGGGCAACAGCGGCCACAAAACGTTCGCCCGCCTCGTCACCGTGTCGCGAAAGGCGAACAACGCGCAGCCCGCGGCGAATTCCCAGCCGAGCGGGCTGAACAAAAAGCGCGGCAGCAGCCAGGGCGCGTCGTAGCCGAGCGCGACCACCGCGCCGCCGCCCGCCAGCAGGCCCGCGCAGGCCAGGCCCGCCCGCGCCTTGGTCACGCCCAGCATGAGAGCCGCCACCAGCGCGTAGAACCACATCTCGTAGGCGATGGTCCAGCCGTAGGGATGCAGCGGATTCGTGTAAGTCCCGACGTCGAGCGCGGGCAGAAACAGCACGCTGTTCACCCACGTCGCCGCGCCGATCTCCTCGCCCTCGAAAAACCGCTTCGCCACGAAAAGCGAGGACACCAGGAAATAGAGCGGCAACACCCGCACCGCCCGGTCGAGCAGGAAGGAGCCCGCCCCCGTCGCGCGCGTCGCGCTCATCGCGATCACGAAGCCGCTGATCACGAAAAACACATCCACCCCGCAGGAAAAAATCGCCGCGTCCCAGGCCTTGGGCAGCTCGTCGTCGCGCAACACAAGCTTGGCGTGCGCCCCCATCACCAGAAACGCCGCCAGAAAACGCAGGGCCTGCAGGCTTTCCAGCCGGGGCGCGCGCGTAGCATCGGAAAAGAAGATTTTCATGTAAATAAGAGCCCGGCCGGGCGGACCCGCAGTTCTTAAGCGCCTCGCCGCTTGCCTCCGCAACGCCGCCCGCGCCGGCGTTTCCCGACCTTTGGCCCGGAGATCTTCCGCGCCCTTGCAATACCGCCGCCAGGAACCGCAAAAGCATTGCTTAAACTAAACCCCGAGGTTCATGGACCGTAGGATACGAACAGCTCATATGACGGTATCCCCGCCCCCGGCCCTAAAGGCACAGAAAACCCTGGAACAGGCTCGTATCCTGCTCGAATCGGGTCGCGGGGTCGCCCTGCCCGGCCTCGTCAATCTGATCGCGACCCTCTCCACAGATCTGGAGAGGGTCAGCATCGCCGAGTTGGTCGAGTCCATCGAGCCGGACTCCGTGCTGCTCTCCCGCATCCTCGCGGTGGCGAACAAACTCCCGCACAATCCCGGCATCGCGCGCGTCGCCACGCTCAGCCAGGCCGTTCACCAGATCGGGTTCTCCCGGGTGCGCAACATCGCCCTCTCGTTGCTGCTTCTGGATCAAACCCGCGCACGGCAATCCCCCGAGCAACGCGACGCCGCCGCCCTCGCCCTCACCGCCGGCCTCGTCGCGCACGGAGCGGGCGCCCACCTCGGCACCCACGATCCGGAACTCGTTTTCGCCTGCGCCTCGCTGCGCAGTCTGGGGCTTATCTTCATGGCCGCCGTCTCCCCCGAGCTCTACCGCGAGGCCGTCGCGATGGATCGCCAGACAAGGAAGACGGACGGCTTTCGCCGCTGCTTCGGCCTGGGCCCGATCGAGCTCAGCCGCCGCCTGACCGCCGGCCAAAAACTTCCCGACCTCGCCGTCCAGGCCTTGCGCGAAGGCGAACCCGAGGCGCTTCCCGGCGTCCCGTCCACGCACGACGCGCGCCTTCTCGCGCTCGCCGACTACTCCTGCCGGCTCGCCGCGCTCGTGCTCGACGCCCGCGAGCCAGACCATGACTTCGTGCGCCAGGTCACCCAGCTCGCCGCGCGTTATCGCCGGACCTTGCCCGGGCTGGAAGCCTCCGCCGTGCCCGCGCTGCTCGGCGCCAACGAGCGTCTGCGCGCCTACGTGCGCGGCGGCGCCGGCGAAGCCCTGCCCCTGGCCAACATGAAGCGCATCCGCCATCGCGTGGAGCTCCTCTCGCCCGGCACCGCCGGCGCCGCCGAGCGCGCGGAGAAACTTCCGGTGCGCTTCACCGCCGGAGGCCTGGCCGACCCCGCCGGCGCGCCGCCGCCCGCGGAGGAGCCGTCCGGCGCGCCTCTCGCGCCGGAAACGCAGACTCCCCCCGAATCCGCCGCCACGCCGCCGACGCCTCCGGTCGTGGCGCCGCCGAAGGAGACCGAGGCCGCCCCGGCGAACGAGTGGGCCGACGCCTTGCCTGACGCCGCCGTGCTATCGGTGGGGCCGTCCTCCCCCGCCGCATCGTCGGCCGAAGACGACACCGTGGAGCTGATGCGCGCCGCCGCGGGCTCCACCGAGCTTTGGTGGTTTCGCTCCGGTCCTTCGGGCGGCACCCTCGCGCGCCACCGCGGGCTCGGCGAGAGTTGGGGCGGCGTGCCCGCCTCCGCCGCCGTCCTGCCCGGCGAACGCAACGTCTTCGGCCTCGCCCTAGGCAAAGGCGACGTGGTGCTCATCCACGACGCGAGCGATCCGACTTTGCGCGCGTATTTGCCCGCCTGGTGGACGGATCTCCCCCTGGCCCCGCCTTCCTTCGCCCTTGTGCCCGCGTCGCACGGCGCCGCGCACTCGCTCTTGGTCGTGGCCTGGACGGAGAAGCGCCGCGTCGCGCTGTCTCCCGCCCAGGTCGCCCTGCTCCGCCGTCTCGCCGCGTAGGCGCCGCCGGAGCGGGCCGGCTCAACCGAGCTCCGCGGCCAGTCGGGCGCCGGCCGCGGGATCGCCCGTGGCGTTTGCGTGGTGGGCGAACCAGTGGCGCAAGGCGCCTCGCCATCCGGGCAGCAAAGCTCCACGTTCGCTGCCGAGCACGCTCCACGCCGGCCGCGGGGCGGAAAAACCCAGTTCGCAAAACGGCGCGCCCGCCACCCGCTCGGAAGACAGACCCGCCAATTCCGCAATCACTCGCGCCCACTCCGCCCAACTCGTCGCGCCCGCGTTTGCCAGGTGCCAGACCCCGCATTCGCCGTCGATCAGCAGATCGAGCACCGCGTTGACCAGATCGGGAACATAAGTCGGCGCCACGCGCAAATCGTCCGCCGCGGTCACGACTTCGCCCGCGCGCAGTCGGCGCAGCGTGTCGTGGGCGAAGTTCGCCTCGTCCCAGGGGCCGAAAAACGCGCTCGTGCGCACGATGAGCGCGCCGGGATGCGCCTCGGCCACGCGGCGCTCCATCTCGACCTTGCTTCGCCCGTAGGCGCCGAGGGGCGCGACGCGGTCGCTCTCGACGTAAGGGCGTCGGGCGCGTCCGTCGAAAACGAGGTCGCTGGAAAACACCGCCAGCGGCGCGCCGCGCGCCGCGCACATCGCGGCCAGCGCCGCCGGGCCCTCCGCGTTGTCGCGCCGGCAGGCCGCCTCGTCCTCCTCCGCGTCGTCCACCCGCACGTAACCGGCCGCGTTGACCACCGCCCAGGGATTTGTCCGCGCGATGGCCTCGCGCAGCGCCCCCGGATCACGCAGATCCGCCCGGGTCCGGCACAGGGCCTCGGTCGGCAGGCCCCGCTGCGCGCCTATTCGGGCAAAGGCCCGGCCCAGGGTGCCGCGCGCGCCCAGAATCAGCAGCGGGCGAACCCCGGCGCGGCGCGGAGGCTCGGGCGGGCGGAGCGCCGCCGCCAGCTCCAGCCGCAGGGGCCGGCGCCACCAGCCGGGCGCGGCGTCGACCGCCGGATGCGAATAGCCGCCGGTCGTGGCCAGGGCTTTCACCGCGCGCGCCACCGCGGTCGGCCGCGGCGCGGGACCGCGCACGTCAAACGCGCCGTTTTCGTAGGCGCCGCGCGGATGCGCGAGGAGCGTGTCCCAATCGTAGGCGCCGAGCAGCGCCCACGCCGTGACCGCGCGCACGTCCGCCCCGCGCGCCCGCGCGTCTTTCGCCGCGCGCCACGCCTCCAGCAACCACCGCACCTGCTCCTCGCGGGTGCAGGCGAGCTGGACCTCGGTGAGGGCGATCGGCGTGCGGTAACGATGCCAAAGCTCGTCGATCAGCCCGCCCCAGCCCGCCAGTTCGCCGGCATGCGCGCGCACCGCCGGCACGTCGACGTAGCGGTGCACCCAGTTCCCGCCATGATACGCCGGCGGATAATCGTCGAGCCGCTCGTCGAGGTAGCGCTCGCTCGTCACGTAGTGGTTCATTCCCATCACGTCCGGCGGACAAGGCTCCTCGGCGAAGCCCCTTAGCTCGGCCTCTCCCGCCCCGCCCGCCCGCAGGTAGCTCCACATCGCCGAACCGGACGCGAGGCGGCCATGCAGCAGATCGAAGCTCAGCCATCTGCGCTCGTTCTCCATGTCCACCTGGTAGCGCAGCAGCGGCGTGCCGTGCGTCCGGCCCACGTCCTCGGTCTGCACC
>JAIXVY010000282.1 GCA_027482505.1 Opitutaceae bacterium
CGCGCACGTCATGGAGCTGCCGCGATCCCATACCCCCTTTAAGTCTAAGCCCACTCATATCGCGCCCCTCGATTGGCCGCGGCTTGCCGACCTCTTTGAAAAGGCTTCCAGGACGCACGCCAAAGAAGCCGAAGACGCGCTACGTTTTCTTGGCGCGAAGCTGAAGAAAGATCTTTCGGACTTGGATCTCGGCTGGGGCAATCGCTTCGAAAAGCAACTCCGCTCTTTCCTGCCCGTGGTCGTAGCCGCCGGAGGCCATCCTGGCGAAGCCTTGGATCACCTGTTGGCAACCAAGGTGCTGCGGAAGCTAAGAGGCAAATTTGATCTCTCGGTGCAACTTCTCGAAAAAGTGCGCGTATCCTTGGACAAATCTTGGTCGAACTTTGATTCGCAGTCTCCGGGATCGGAATCAGTGCAGCTCTTGGACACGGAGATTAGGCGTCTTGGAGGAACGGCAAAAGAATGACCTCCATCATCTCCGGCGCCCGCTTTACGGACCCTTGGGGCACGCATGGGGATCCAGCGGCTTTTCCAATGCCCGGCTGGTGGCAGGAACACGGTCGTGAGCCATGGCCGGGAGCACTGGCGTCCAACGACGATCCCGCACGACTACCTGGAGTTGCCACCGCTCTGCAAGCAGCCATGGATGGCTGGGCCGCCCAACCTGTCGGCTCCTCGTGGAAATCCCTTGAGCGGCTAGCTCCGCTGGATCCGGGATTGGCGCGCGCGGCGGAAGAGCGCCATGAAGAAACAGAGCTGCGAGCAGCGCTGCCCTTCATCCAGACCGTCTGCCACAAACCTAGAAGCCACCTGCGAAATGAAGAATACCGCGAGCCGGTCGGCCGCGTCCGCCGGATCTCCGCCCGGACGGTCGAGACCCTCGCTTGTCATTCGGAGGATTGGCAGGCTGTCACTTTTCGTGGAGTCCGCCCCTCGCGACTCCTCGCCCAGCTCGTCGAAGAAGATCTCGGGATATACGAGAATCGCGCGTTGGTGGTCTTGATTCGACGCATGACCGAACTCCTCTCGGTCCGTGTAGCGGGATTGCGTTCTCTCCTTACGCAGCTCGAGATCGCCGAGTCACAAGGCGAACTGGACCGGGGTTCGAGATTTCGGCGCGAGCGGATCTGTCTTCTGCTCAAGGATGCCTTTTTCGACCAACAACCGGCCGCAGCTCTCGTCCGCGCGCTTTATGAGCGTCTGGAGCTGCACCTGCGTGAGCTTCGCAGCCTACAGGCAAGCACGCTCCTGCGTCATGCGCGCGGTTTCGCTCCCGTCCGGTCGCCCCTTCGCTCCACAAACCTGTTCCGAGGGAACGAGGCCTATCGAAGAGTCGAAGCCCTATGGCGGGTTTGGATGGAAAGCTCCGATCTGCCAAAGCCCCCTAATGTCGACCAATTGCTGCGGCAACGTCGCAACCGCATCGAGGCACACCGCCGCTTTGTCGCCCTCATCACTCTCCGTGCCTTGCGCAGCGTTTTTTCATCCGCGTGCGAGACCGCCGACATTTCGATGACGCAACCCTTGCCTTTGGAGCGCGGCTGGTGCCTTAGGCAGAGCGCATCCGGCTCGTTGCTCTTGGAAAAGTCAGGCGCGTGCGCGGCCGCTATTATTCCCCTGTGTTCCGGTTACTCACGAGAGCAGGCAGAAAAGGTTGACGCTCAGTTCGAGCGGCGGCCGCGGGCGAGTGCACCCCGTAATCTCTGTGTTTGGTTGGACGCCGAGTCTCCCGAGGAGTTTCCGTCACTTCCTTTCGGCGTCTCATCATCGACTTTGCATCTCGCGCGCCATGCCTCCGTATCGCCGCTACGGCTCGATTCAGCCGAGCCGATCCTTGGTTTTCTGCGCGAGACCCTTTTCGCCGAAGAATGGCCCTGTCTGCCACTCCGTGTCGACTTGGCGTCGGCGGCACACGGACAGCCCGCCGCAAAGCAACCGAGCCAGATTGAGAACCTCAACGCGCCACCCAGCGCCGAACGCCTTCGCCAACTACGTCGCGACCGGGATCAAGCTCGTGCATGCGCGGCATCCGTTCGAACAGAATTGGAACAGGTGACGGAGCAACTGCGTCGTGCGCAGATCGGCTCTCCTATCCATCACTCTCTGACGAAACAAAAGCGTGATCTCCAAGTTCGCTTGGACGACACCGTGAAGAGGGTAACCCGTCTTTCCGCCGAACTCGAAGCGCTCGAAGCGGCTGGCGCCACCTTTGCCTTCGCGATGCGCTGCCCTTGCTGCACAGTCACCGATACGAAAATCGTCGGCACGCGGTTCCGCTGTGAGTCCTGTGGTGCCGTGTGGGGAAAATCGTCCGCAGGCTCCATTTTCATTCACCCCAAGGGCGATAAAAACCCTGCGGATGCATTTGCGTGGGGCGCCGACTGGATTCCTGGGGAAGCGTCTTCGCCGTCACCACAGTCGCCCCTGCAAGGGGCCAAGCAGCCGTCGCCATGAGTCGTTCAACTAAGAAAACCCGCTCCCCCACGCCCCTCGCATCCGCGCCTACTGCACCTGCCAACAGGGTCGTCCTGCTGGCGGTCAGCGGCTCGTCGCCTGCGATCATCACCGAGACGATCTGGGCGCTCGCCAACGAGACACCTCCCGTCGTGCCCGACTTGGTGGTGGCCGTGACGACGGCAAGCGGGGCGCGTGCGCTCGAAGCGCAACTGCTTACTCCCGTCCCATCCTGGAGCGGTCGCGCGGTATGGGAAGCGCTCAGGGAAACCCTTCTGGGCGCCAAGTCCAAAACCGACCGCCGCCTGACCCTGGAGCGCCCGGTCATCATCTCGCGCGCCGATCCAGGTGCAGGCGTCGAGCGACCGCTGGAAGACATCCGAGGACTGGAAGATAACGAGGCGGCGGGCGAGACCATCCTTGCCGCAGTCCGCCGCTTCTCGACCGACCCAGAAGTCCGGCTCATCGGCCTGCTTTCGGGCGGTCGCAAGACCATGGGGGCACTGCTCCACGCCGCGATGTCGCTGGCCGGCCGCCCTAACGACCGCCTACTGCATGTGCTCGTCAGCGAGCCTTTCGACA
>JAIXVY010000509.1 GCA_027482505.1 Opitutaceae bacterium
CGCGGGGTCGAGCGCGGCTGCGTCCGCGGCGGCCTCGGCGTCGGCGGCACGACCAGAGGCGGAGACGCCGCCGGCCTGCTGGGCGGGGGCGTCCTCCGGCGGAGGCTGCTCGGCGGGGGCGGAGGCTTTTTCGCCCTCGGACTTTTCGTCCTCGGATTTTTTCGCGTCGGGTTTCTGGGCGAGGTCGCCGAGCGGCTTCGAATCGTCGGGCTTGGGTTTAGGGGACGACGAAGTGGAGCCGGAGTCGGATGACGACGGGTCCTTTTTATCCGAGGATTGCCCCGAGTCGGAGGGGGACTTTTGCGATTCGGGCGAGGATTTGTTTTCGGTATCCGAGGAGGATTTCTCGGGCTTGGAGGAGGAATCCTGCGGGGAAGGATTGTTGTCCTGGGATTTTTGCTCGGGGGATTTTTGCGGATCGGATTTCTGCTGCTGCTGCTTGTCCTGCGGTTGCTGCTGCGGTGGCTGGGGCGGCGGGGCGAGCAGGGTTTCGAGCCGTTTGCGGAGGGCGGGCCAGTCGGCGGCCCGGGGATCGGCGGTCTGTCCGGCGGAGACGGCGGCGAGGGCGTCGCGCAGGGCGCCTTCGGGAATCTGCGCGCCGGGGTCGGCCGAGGCGCGGGCCTCTTCGCCGCGCGAGGCGGTGAGGTCGGCGAGCCGGGCGAAGTCGGATGCCGCGGGCTCATCGGCAGCGGCGAGTTTGTCGACCAGCGCGATGAGCGGATCGGCCGGAGCGGGGGCCGGCGTGGGCGCGGAAGCCGAGGGGGCGGCGCGGGTGGCGGAGGGCGCGCCAAGGCCGGCGGCGAGGAGGGCGAGGAGGAAGGGGGCCACACGCGCGGTGGCGGCGGGCAGGCGGGGCGGACGCGCGGGCAGACGAGGAAAGGCGGGAAACTCGCGGACAAGCGCCACGGCGAGCAGGAGGAGAGAGGGCGCGATGAACCAGGCGAACAACTCCTGACGGCGCGGCGCGAGGTCGGCGGTGGCGCGGGCGGTGCGTCCGCGGGCGACCGTCTCGGCGAGCAAGGCGGGCACATCGACCCAGGCGGAGGCGTCGCGGTAGGCGCCTTCCGTGACGCGGGCTAGGTCCTGGAGGGTGGAGGGGTTGAGCCGGGTGAGGACGACGGCTCCGCGTTCGTCTTTGACGAGGCCGCCTTGGCCATCGGGAACCATGGCGCCGGCGGCGGTGCCGACACCGAGGGCGATGACACGGACGCCACGCGCGGCGAGTTTTTCCGCGATCGGGCGCCAGGATGCGTCCTGGGCTTCGCCGTCGCTGAGCACGATGAGGTAGCGGTCGGGCGGAAGGGGCGCGCCTGGCGCGGTCGAATCGGGTGGCCCGAAGGCCTCGTCGGCGGCGCGGAGCAGTCCGGCGAAATCGGAGCCGCCGGCGGGAATCATGTCGGGTCCGAGTTCGTCGAGGAAGGTGCGGAAGATCTCGTAGTCGGCGGAGAGGGGGCTCTGGAGGAAGGCGGTGCCTGCGAAGGGGAGAAGACCGAGGCGTTCTCCGCGAAGCGCGTCGGCGAGGTCGTGGACGAGGAGGCGTGCGCGGGCGAGGCGCGAAGGCGCGATGTCGTCGGCGAGCATGGAGCGGGAGACGTCGACGGCGACGAGGACATCGCGGGCCTGGATCAGCGTGGGCGTGGCGATAGCGGCGCCTTGGGGGCCGGCGAGCGCGGCGACGAGGCCGGCGAGGGCGAGGGCCGCGGCGACGGGGCGGCGTGCGAGCAGGGCGGAGTCGCGAAAGCTCAGCCCGGCGCGATCAACGTTTGCGCGGGCGATCTTCGGGTGTGCTTCGGTCCCGGCGCGGACGCGCGCGAAGGCGGCCGCGAGCAGAAGCGCGGCCGGCAGGGCGAGGAGCCAGAGGAGTTGTGGGTGGGCGAAGGTCACTGAGGAAGTTCGGTGGGGGAGACGGGCGCGCCGGACATGTTGTCAATCAATGATTGACAGCGGGATCGGGCCGGAGAGTGGAGTGGGCGGGCGCATCAGCGGCGGGGGACGGGGGGGGGGGTGGCGAGGGCGAGGAGGAGGGCGGCGAGGGCGGCGGGCCAGGCGTAGAGTTCGGTGGCGAGGACCTGGGTGGTTTGGTCGAAGGTGATTTTCTGGGCGCGGTCGATCTCGGCGAAGGCGGCGTTGGCGGCGTCGGGGTCTTCGGCGCGGAAGTAGAGGCCGCCGGTCTCGGTGGCGATCTGGCGAAGGGCGGCGGGGTCGAGGTCGGACATGCGGCGGGTCATGCCGACGCGGCGGCCCTGCTCGTCGAAGGCGGGAAAGGGGACGAGGCCGTCTCGGCCGACGCCGATGGTGAAGACGGGCACGCCGCGGGCCTTGGCGAGGGCGGCGGCCTGGGCGGGGGCGAGCTGGCCGCGGTTGTTGGCGCCGTCGGTCATGAGCACGACGAAGGCGCCGGCGCGGGGGGCGTCGGCCTCGGAGCGGGCGCGCTGGAGGCGGGCGAGGGCGAGGCCGAGGCCGTCGCCGAGGGCGGTGCCGTCCTCGATGAGGCCGATGCGCAGGCGGGCGACCTGGCGGGCTAGCCAGTCGTGGTCGTGGGTGAGCGGGGCGAGGGTGTAGGCGCGGCCGGCGAAGGCGACGAAGCCGATGCGGTCGGCGGGGCGGCGGCGGATGAAGGCCTCGAGAACGGGCTTGAGGGCCTCGAGGCGGTTGACGCGGCGGCCGTCGACCACGCTGTCCTCGGCATACATGGAGGTGGAGAGGTCGATGGCGACGACGAGGTCGTAGCCTTCGCCGCGCACCACGCGGGTGTCGTCGATGCGCTGGGGCCGGGCGAGGGCGAGGATCGCGAGGCCGGCGGCGGCGTAGCCGAGCCGAACCGGCCAGCGGCGGACGGCGGGCGCGCGCGGGGCGGCCCAGGCGGCGGCATGCGGTATCAGCAGCACGGATACGGGGCGGCGGCGGCGCAGCCAGGAGGCGAGCGGGAGCAGCAGCAGGGCGAGGAGCCAGAGCGGCGCGGCGAGCCGGTATTGACCCCAGAGCGGCAGGGCAAGGTCGTGCAGGAACGCCGGGAGAAGGTTGGCCATGGCTCAGCGGGCCTCGCGGCGGCGGAAGAAGCGCACGAGGGAGTCGAGGCGGTTTTCGTCGGCGCCGACGACGTGGCGCGAGAAGGGATCGGGGAACCAGGCGGCGAGGGAGGCGTCGCGCGCCTCGCGCCAGCGGGCGTGGGCGACGCGGGAGGCTTGGTCGCGCGCGAGGGAGACTAGGCGGCCGGAGAGCGGATCGTAGACCGGGTGGGCGGGAGCGTTTTCCGGGTAGGCGCGGTCCCACGGGTCGTCGACGCGCAGGCCGAGCACGGTGTTGCGCCGGGTGAAGGCGGACCAGCCTTCCGGGAGCGGCCGGGCGGGGTGGTCGGAGAGCCAGACGACGATGGTGTGGCGGGGAGCGAGGGCGCTGAGTGAGGGGAGCAGGGAGCCGGGAGCGGGGAGCGCGGAGGCTGCGGTCTGCGTCGGCGGCGGGGCGGCGAAGAGGCGGGCGGCGAGATGGTGGATGGGGCCGCGACCGTTGACCGGCGGCACAAGCACGGGGCCCTCGGGGCGGAGGTGGGCGAGGCCGATGCGGTCGCGGTTGATCGAGGCGAGGAGAAGCAGGAGGCCGGCGAGTTCGAGCAGGGCCTCGCGGCGGGTGGTGTCGCCGGAGCCAAACTGTAGGGAGGGCGAGTCCTCGAAGACGAGGAGCACGGTGACCTCGCGCTCCTCGATGAACTTTTTCCGGTAGGGTTCGCCGAGGCGGGCGGTGACGTTCCAGTCGATGTCGCGGACGTCGTCGCCGTAGGCGTATTTCACGACTTGGTCGAACTCCATGCCGCGGCCGCGGAAGGCGGAGCGGTAGCCGCCGCCCAGGGAGGTCTCGACGGCGTGGCGCACGCGCCATTCGAGGCGGCGCAGGGCGGCGAGCGGGGCGACGGGGAGTGCGGGCGTGGCTGCGGTCTCGGGCATGCGGCGGTGGTGGCGATCAGGCCTCGATCCCGGTCTGAATCTCGCTCGGCGGCGGATCGCGGCGCAGGAGAGCGGTGTAGCGATCAAAGGCGGGGCCGGAGAGTTTTTTGGAGGCCTCGACGGTGACGGCGGAGTGGTTGCCGGAGCGGCCGCCCTCCATGAGGGCGCGGAGGTGGTAGAGCTCGGGACTGGGGCCGTAGGCGCGGATGAGCTCGCGGGTCTGTTGGTCGACGGGTTCCCAGAAACGGTCGCGGAGGCGCATGCGGAGCGAGAAGAGAAGGTCCTTGGGCGGCTGGGTGATCGTCTCCTCGGGATAAAATAGGCCGCCGAAAAGTTTGCCGAAGGGGCGGAACCAGAGCCAAGAGCCGTTGGTGACGAGGAGAATCGCGGCGAAGATAAAGGCTCCGGACCCCAGGAACCCCAGCGCAATGAAGCCTCGCTCCCGGGGCGAGTCGGCGCCCATCATCATCGTGAGGGCGCAGAGCGGGATCGCGAGACCGACGAGAACGCCGACGAGGCGCGACCACTTGAAGTCGGCGGAGAGTTGTATTCGGAAAGCCATGACTGCGCAGGTGCTTGGGTTGGGGTGGGCGCGATCAATCTGAAAACGGGGTGATGGCGCGCGGGACGGCGGCGGGGCTCACTTCGCGCCGGCGGGCATGGGCGTCATGGCGACGACCTGGGCGATGATGCTGTCGGCGGTGAGGTTTTCGGCCTCGGCCTCGTAGGTGAGACCGATGCGGTGGCGGAGGACGTCGGGCGCGAGTTCCTGAACGAGGGCGGGAGTGACGAAGTCCTGTCCGCGGAGCCAGGCAAGGGCCTTGGCCGCCTGGTAGAGGGCGAGCGAGGCGCGGGGCGAGGCGCCGTAGGAGACGTGGCGGGCCTTGCCGTTGGGCGAGGGCTTGGCGAGGTCGCGGGTGGCGCGGACGAGGGCGAGGATGTAGGCCTGCACGGCGGGAGCGACGTGGACGGCGTCGACCTCGGCGCGGAGGGCGAGGAGCTCCTCGCCGGAGGAAACGGGTTGGAGGGCGGGAGCCTTCGTGACCTGGCCCCAGCGGGACATCATGGCCTGCTCGTCTTCGAGCGAGGGGTAGTCGACGAGAAGCTTGAAGAGGAAGCGGTCGGTCTGGGCCTCGGGGAGCGGGTAGGTGCCCTCCTGCTCGACGGGGTTTTGCGTGGCCATGACGAAGAAGGGCTTCGGCAGGGGGTGGGTCTCGCCGCCGAGGGTGACCTGGCGTTCCTGCATGGCTTCGAGCAGGGCGGACTGGACCTTGGCGGGGGCGCGGTTGATTTCGTCGGCGAGGA